>CAZBBQ010000043.1:1977-10256 GCA_964489745.1 uncultured Desulfobacteraceae bacterium | reverse complement strand
TAGTAAATTTTGTATCGGGAAATAATCCTCAATAATTCACTATAATCGTCACCTTTAAAGGTAATAAATACATTGTAAATAAGAGCTTAATGTTTTATACTTTAAAATAAAAGAAAGATTAATTAACCCTTCTATTTATATCACAGTAAGGCTTATAATTTTATTGAAATTAGGTTTTAATTACATCCTTGTTTCGTTCATTTAGGGATAGGAACATAATAATAGTGTTATCTAAAATAAACATTGAAAGGGGGTTTTTGTCTTATGGATTTTAGTTTAAATAAAGAACAAAAAGATATAAAGAAGGCTGCCAGGGAATTTGTTGAAAAACAAATAGTTCCCTATGCAGACGAATGGGATGAACAACACTACTATCCCTATAAAGAGGTAGTAAAGAAGATGGGTGAATTAAGCTTTTTTGGTTGTTGTTTGCCGGAGGATTATGGGGGGAATGATTTTGGTTTCCTTGCACAGATGATCATTACAGAGGAAATAGCCAGAGGAAGCTCATCTATGAGGGTAGTTATTAATATGCAGGCCCTTGGAACAGCCTTATCAATATATAGGTATGGCAGTGAGGTATTAAAACAAACATATATTTCTAAATTAATGACGGCCGAATATTTAGGGTGTTTTGCAATTACTGAACCTGATGCTGGATCTGATGTTATGGCCATAAAAACAACAGCAGAGGATAAAGAAGATTACTTTCTTTTAAATGGATCAAAGACATGGATAAGTCAGGTAACATTAGCAGATGTTGTTTTGGTATACGCATACACAGATCACTCCATGAAATCTAAAGGTATGTCTGCGTTTTTAGTTGAGCCAAAAAATATGAGCGGTGTTAGCACTACAACACTTGATAAGTTAGGGACCAGATCACTCCCTACAGGAGAGATTTTCTTTGATAATGTGAAAGTACCAAAAGAAAACCTTGTTGGTAATTTAGGTGATGGAGTTAAGATATTATTTAGTTCTCTTTGTCAAACCCGTCTCTCGGCCGCAGCCGGTGCTATAGGCGTTGCTCAGGCATGTTTAGAAGTAGCTACAAAATATGCTAAAGAGAGGGAACAGTTTGGAGAGCCAATTGGTAAACAACAAATGATTCAAGACACTATTGCTAAGATGGCTATTGAGATAGAGGCTGCTAGATTAATGGTTTACAAGGCTGCATGGCAAAAAGATCAAGGTATGTTAGGAAATAATCTAGAGGTAGCTCATGCAAAATATATAGCTGGAGAGGCAGCAGTACATTGTGCAGATAGTGCAATGAGGATACTTTCCGCATATGGTTATTCCACTGAATATCCAGCAGCAAGGTATTTAAGGGATGCCTATGCTTATCCAGTTGTTGAGGGTACTGCTAATATTTGTAAATGGATAACGGCTTTAGATCAATTGGGTTATCGGAGAGCTAATCGATAAATTCTTTTCTACCCCGCGTATAAGCGCGGGGTAGAAAAGAGCTGGTTATTAAGCATGTAGATTAGAGATTTTAAGACTTAGCGTATGTTTTTAAATATATTGGTTGTAAACAACTAAGTTATGATAAACATATACAGTAAAAAAATACAGTTAAATAAGTCTATTAAGCTACTTCTAAACAATCAGGTACTTCTTTATTATTATTATTAGTAATAGATATATAAATAATAATATAATGTTAAACTTCTGGAGAAAAAATGGAAATAAAAATCAATAGAGATGTTCTTTTAAAAGGTGTGTCTCGTGTTCAAGGGATCCTGGAAAAAAGAAGTCATATGCCTATATTATCTACAGTACTTTTAACAACTAAAGAAGACAGGGTTGAAATATCAGCAACCGATTTAGAGATTGGATTTCAAAATAATTACCCTGCTGAAATCATTAAACCTGGCAGCATAACGATTTCTGGTAAAAAACTTCTTGATATTACAAGAGAGACTACCAGTAAGAATATTTACATACTAGAGAAAGACAATAACTGGATTTATATTTCCGATAATAAAGCCCATTACAACCTCTCATCTCTTCCTGTTGAAGAATTTCCTATTTTAACAGAGCCGGAAGGTATAATAATGATAGAGATAACCAGTAAAATATTAACTGAGATGATTAATAAAACTATTTACTCGATAACCATGGAGGATGCCAGTTTTAAATTATCAGGTGTGTTTATGGAAACAGTAAATAAAGACAAAGAGGATTTTTTAAGAATGGTTGCTACAGACGGTCATAGGCTCTCATTGATTGATAAAAAGATACCTCAACTTCAGGAAATAGATATTAAACAAGGTGTTATGATTCCTAAAAAGGGTTTACTGGAGTTAAACAAACTTGCTTTAGAGGATGGAAACATCCTTTTCGGCTTAAAACAAAACAATCTGGTAGGTAAAAAAGGAGAGGCTTTACTTGTGATAAGGTTGTTGGACACAAAATTTCCTGACTACAAAGACGTTATCCTCCCAAAAAAAGAAGACAATGAAAGCATTATTACTGTAAACAGAAACCTTTTATTAGAATCTATGAGAAGAATGATGATAATCGGTGGTGATCAATACCAAGGGGTAAAATTAACGACGGGAACAGATTATTTAGAGATGGTGTCTGTGAACCCTGATTTAGGTGATGTGGAGGAAAAAATAGAAATTAAATACGACGGCAAACCAATAGAGATAGGTTTTAATCCTAAATATTTCATAGACGCACTTCAGACGATGGACAGCGATATAATCTTTTTAAATATTAAAGATCAAACGAGCCCATGCCTGATTACAGGAGAACAAGATGAGGGTTTTCTGGGTTTAATTATGCCGATGAGGGTTTAAGGAATGACAGATAATAAAAAGTACACTGCATCGAATATTAAAGTTTTAAAAGACTTACTGGCCGTCAGAAAGAGACCAGCGATGTATATTGGAAATACATCAACAGAAGGACTTCATCATTTACTATATGAGGTTGTAGATAATAGTGTAGATGAAGCGTTAGCGGGTTACTGTGACCAAGTAGATATCAAAATATTAAGCGATAATAGTATCGTCGTAAAAGATAATGGTAGGGGGATACCGGTAGATATACATAAATCCGAAAAATTGCCAGCCCTTGAGGTTGTAATGACCAAACTCCATGCCGGAGGTAAGTTTGATGATAAAAGCTATAGAGTATCCGGCGGTTTGCACGGTGTTGGTGTTTCAGTTGTGAATGCGCTTTCAGAGTATCTCGAAGTGGAGGTATATTTAAATGGTAATGTGTATTATCAAAAGTATGAGAGGGGAGTAACCGTTAGCCCTATGGAGATAATAGGAAAAACAAAAAGAAGGGGAACGAGCATCCACTTTAGGCCTGATGAGGATATCTTTGAAACGATGGATTTTAGTTTTGATATAATTCGTCAAAGGATGAGGGAGCTAGCATTTTTAAATACAGGATTAACAATAAATATCTACGATGATAGAACACATAAAGAGAAAAAACTTTTTTATAAAGGGGGTATCGTATCTTTTGTGGAGTATTTAAACCAAAACCAGGACACTATACACCCTAAACCTATATATATTGTTGGAGAAAGAAATGGGGTTAACATTGAAATAGCGCTTCAATATAACCGTTCTTACACACAGAAAATATTTTCATTCGCTAATAATATAAACACAAGAGAAGGTGGTAGTCACCTGGTTGGGTTTAAGGCAGCTTTAACGAGAAGCGTAAACTCTTACCTCCAGGGAAGCCCACAGGGTAAAAACATAAGACTGACCGGTGATGATGCACGTGAGGGGATCACTGCGGTGATAAGCGTTAAGTTACGGGAGGCGCAATTCGAGGGCCAAACCAAAAGTAGGCTTGGAAACAGCGAGGTAAAGGGTTTAGTTGAAAACCTTGTTAATGAAAAACTCACCATTATGTTTGAGGAAAATCCACACATAATAAAAAATATTTTACACAAGGTTGTTGAAGCAGCAGCGGTAAGGGAGGCCGCACAAAAAGCGAGAGAGTTGACGAGAAGAAAAGGGATTTTGTCTGACACTTTTTTACCGGGAAAACTTGCCGACTGCCAAGAAAAGGAGCCTGAGAGATGTGAAGTGTTTTTGGTAGAGGGAGATTCAGCTGGTGGCTCGGCGAAGCAGGGCAGAGACAGAAGGTTCCAGGCTATTTTGCCCCTTAGGGGAAAAATACTCAATATCGAAAAGGCACGTTTTGATAAGATGCTTTCTAGTGAGGAAATAAGGACTATAATCTCTGCTTTAGGCACTGGAATTGGTCAAGAGGAATACAGCCTTTTAAAGCTTCGCTATGATAAAGTAATCATTATGACAGATGCTGATGTTGATGGATCACACATAAGAACCCTTCTCTTAACCTTTTTTTATCGACAGATGCCGGACCTCGTGGAAGAAGGGCACCTGTATGTTGCAAAGCCCCCTCTTTATAGAATGAAAGACGGAAAAAAAGAAACATATTTCCATAATGAAGATAGTTACAATTCTTATCTGATTGATAGAATTTCGGAAAAGGAAACAATCTGGGTAAACGGACAAACAAAGATCACAGGGAAAAGGCTCCGGCTGTTACTCCATGCACTGATTGATTATCTCGATAGAATGAACAGGTTGGTAAAAAAGGGGTACAGTGGTAGATTTTTAGACCTCATATGTCGAAAAGAGATTAACAAAAACCACATAAAAGACGAAAATCTTGCTATTTCTCTATCGAAAGAATTAGAGAAGGAGACTTTTGTTACCGAGGAAATAATTTTTGATGAAGAACATAATCGTTATGAGTTGCTATTAAAGGATCCAAAAAATAATGGATTTCATTTTAAAGTTAATTGGGAACTTTTAACCTCACCAGAATTTCAGAAGTTACTAAACCTCAATAGAGAACTCAAAGAGCTGAATAGTCCATTCTTTTTGGTTGGTGATGAAAAGGACCAAACAAAGATAGAGACAAAGGAAAAGCTTGTTGAATATTTGGTGGATAAAGCAAAGAAGGGCACCGTGGTCCAGAGATATAAGGGATTAGGGGAGATGAATCCAGAACAGTTATGGCAGACAACGATGAATCCGGACAAAAGAGGTTTGGTAAAGGTAATAATAGAAGATGCCATAGCTGCTGATGAGATCTTTACCTTGCTTATGGGTGATAAGGTTGAACCGAGAAGAGAGTTTATTCAAAATAATGCATTAGAGGTGACAGAATTAGACATTTAGAAAATTAAGAAAAGTGCATAAAGCCCGCCCTGCTGGCGCGACGCGATTGTAATAAGCTAATACTGCTTTAATAATTCTAAGCGGGAGCTAGTAAGCTTACCCCTCGCATGCCAGGTCTGGGCCATGGTTATACGTGCCTAAAGTGCCTAACATTAGGAATCTTACCTGTTGTAACTTTAGGCACTTTTAGTTTTAGTTCACTGTATACGCTTAAATTAAGGAGATGCGATGAATCCTTTACAGGTAATAGATTCAAATACTGTTACCATAGAAGAAGAGATGAAAAAGTCTTATCTGGAATATGCCATGAGTGTAATTGTTGGCAGGGCATTACCAGACATACGAGACGGACTAAAACCGGTTCACAGGAGAGTCCTTTTCGCCATGGAACAGCTGAAAAATTATCATAACAGACCGTTTAAAAAATCTGCCAGGGTAGTGGGCGATGTTATTGGAAAGTATCATCCTCATGGCGATGCAGCCGTTTATGATACCATTGTGAGGATGGCCCAACCCTTTGCTATGAGGTATCCATTGGTTGATGGCCAAGGAAATTTTGGTTCAGTTGACGGTGATCCAGCGGCAGCAATGAGGTACACAGAAATAAGAATGCAGGATATAGCCGAACAGTTTCTGTTAGATGTGGAAAAAGAGACAGTCGACTTTACAGCAAATTATGATGGTTCCTTGTTAGAACCGGTGATATTACCCACCACCATACCGAACTTGCTCATTAGCGGATCGTCTGGCATAGCAGTGGGTATGGCTACCAATATACCACCGCATAATCTCAACGAGGTGACGGATGCCATTATCCACACTATAGATAACCCAGAGATAACATTGAGAGAGCTTATGATCGATGTGCCGGGTCCAGATTTTCCAACATATGGATATATTCATGGAAAAAAAGGGATTCAAGAAGCCTATTCCACTGGAAGAGGAATCATAAAGATTCGGGCGCGAACATTTGTAGAGAAAATAGGGGAGACCAAAGAGCGGATAATTATATCCGAAATACCCTACCAAGTTAACAAGGTAAATTTACTTAAGCGCATAGGAGAGTTGGTTAAAAATAAAAAAATTGATGGAATAAGCGATATACGGGATGAGTCAGACCGTGACGGGCTAAGAGTGGCAATTGACATTAAAAGGGATGCTAATGCGGCGATACTTCTCAATCGCCTTTATAAGTTTACACAAATGGAGGTGTCCTTCGGAATTATTATGCTGGCCATTGTGGATGGAAGGCCAGAGATATTAAGCCTTAAGCAGACAATACAACACTTTATAAATTACAGAAAAGAAATAGTCACACGCCGGACATCCTTTGAATTAAAAAAGGCTGAGGAGAAGGCCCACATTTTAGAAGGCCTGAAGATTGCATTAGACCACCTTGATAGGGTTGTCGAACTGATTCGAGCTTCTTCTTCCCCATCGGAGGCCAAGGAAAGACTTAAAGAGAATTTTCAACTTTCAGATATACAAGCTCGGGCTATTTTGGATATGAGGTTACAGAGATTGACCGGTCTTGAAAGAGACAAGATAACCGATGAGTACCATAGCACTATCAAAGATGTTGAGAGATGTAAGGCTGTCTTAAGTAATGATGCGCTTGTGTTAGATATCATCAAAAAAGAGACGATGGATATTAAGAAAAGGTATGGCGACGAACGGCGAACTGAGATTATCAGGGATGTTCAGGACATAGATATCGAGGACTTGATCGTAGATGAGGATATGGTTATCACAGTAAGTCATGCGGGTTATATAAAAAGAAGCCCAATCAGTCTCTATCGGGCACAACGAAGGGGCGGGAAGGGGGTGTCCGGAACAAAGACAAGAGAAGAGGATTTTGTGGTATCTATGTTTATTGCCTCAACACATGATTATCTTCTTTTCTTTATGAATACCGGCCGTCTTTACTGGAGAAAGGTACACGAGATACCTGAAGCAGGAAGAATTGCCAAAGGGACGGCTATCGTAAATTTGTTAAATCTTCAGCCAGGGGAGTATATAGCCACTATCCTATCAATAAAGAGTTTTGAGGATGGAAAGTATGTTGTTATGGCGACCAAGAATGGTCTGGTGAAAAAGACAAAGCTTTCTGCCTATAGTAGGCCTCGATTAACAGGCATTGCTGCTTTAAAGACAAACGAAGGAGATGAGTTAATAGAAGTAAGGGTAACCAATGGAGAGCAGGATATCTTTTTAAGTACAAAAAGGGGAAAGGCAATACGATTCAGCGAAAAGGGCCTGAGGGAGATGGGTCGCGTGGCCGCAGGAAATAAAGGGATTCGTCTTGCAGATAAGGATCAGGTGGTGAGCATAGAGATTTTGAATGAGGGCGCAACCATACTCACCATTACAGAAAATGGCTACGGCAAGAGGACAGACACAAGAGAGTACAGGGCGCAACAAAGAGGCGGCAAAGGTGTCTTTTCAATAAAGACATCAGAGAGAAATGGCCCTGTAGTAAGCGCTAACCAGGTAACAGAGAATGACGAGCTGATGATTCTATCAGGAAAAGGGAAGATTATTAGAATAAAGACATCTGACATTTCTGTTATAGGGCGGAATACTCAAGGGGTAAAGCTGATAAATCTTAAAACATCTGAAAAGGTTGTAGCTGTAGCCAGACTAATAGAAGCATAGCTATTCAGTTCCAATTCTTTCCCAGGTTTAGAGCGATTTCTTTCAGGTGGAGGCAGCGCGAACACTTGAAACCTGTAAATAGTTAGATGGGAAGGGAAGGGTGGTAAAAATGGTTAAAGTCGGTGTCGTGGGCGGAGGCAGTTGGGGTACTACTATAGCAAACCATATGGCCCTTAAAGGCATTAATGTGGATTTATGGGTGAGGGAAGAGGATGTATATAGCCAGATTAAGGAAAAAAGAATAAATGAGACATTTTTGCCGGGAATAACGCTTTCTAAGGCAATAAGGCCTGTTCGATCATTCAAAGAGGTAAGTAGAGAAAAAGATTTTTTATTTATCGTTGTCCCTTCTCATTTTTTCAGGACTATCCTCGCTGAGTTATCTCCTTTTTTTTCTTCTGCGACACCCCTGATAGTGGGGACGAAGGGCAT
>CAZBBQ010000043.1:0-1877 GCA_964489745.1 uncultured Desulfobacteraceae bacterium | reverse complement strand
AGTTATCTCCTTTTTTTTCTTCTGCGACACCCCTGATAGTGGGGACGAAGGGCATAGAGAACGAAACCCTTATGACTATGTCTCAGGTAGTTGCATCTGTATTACCTGAAGGTTGGGGTGATAGGTTTGCATGCCTTTCTGGTCCAAGCTTTGCTCGAGAGGTCTGTTATAAACACCCAACAGCCGTAACCCTCGCATCCAGAAACAAAGGACTCTCTATTTATTTACAAGGGCTATTTTCTACTGACTATTTCAGGGTTTATACATCGCAAGATGTGATAGGCGTAGAGCTTGGAGGGGCACTTAAGAATGTAATAGCGATTGCTGCAGGCATATCAGATGGACTCGGCTTTGGATTTAATGCAAGAGCAGCTTTATTAACGAGAGGCTTGGCTGAAATAACAAGGCTCGGCGTTTCTATGGGTGCACAACCATTAACCTTTGCAGGACTGGCAGGCATAGGTGATCTTATCTTAACCTGTACAGGGGATTTGAGCAGAAATAGAACGGTTGGATTAAAGCTCGCTGAAGGTATTTCTGTTAAGGAGCTTGTTTCTGGCATGAAGATGGTTGCAGAGGGAATAAAGACATCACTGTCTGCCTATAACTTAGCAAAAAAGATGGGCGTAGATATGCCGATTATAACAGAAGTTTACAATGTTATTTACGAAGGAAAGGAGCCGAGGAAGGCGGTTAAGGATTTAATGACAAGAGAGCTCAAGGTAGAGGCTGAACAGTAAGAAGCAGATCGCAAGAAGAACTAAAAACAGTGATAAGTGACTAAAAATGGGCAATGTATACCTTATTCCTTTAGCTTAATTTAGGCGCTTAAAAAAGATAGATCTGGTGACTGTCCGGATTTTTACCAAAGAAGGTAACATCATCAATTTTGTCTACCTTTGGTCCGCGGGAGAGGGCATAAAGCGTCCGCTCTATTCCTATGCCTCCGCCATAAGTATCTGGAAAAGTTGATCTTCCCGTAGCATCTTTCATGCTCGCTGCTAACAGGAATGGCCCATATCCGCCGAGCTGATTGATGTTTTCAATATTCCCCTCCACGATATCAGGTTTGACAGGAATAATTTTATTATCCAGGAGTCTTTCAATGATTGGCTTAAAAAGCCATTCCCTTATGCCACCGGAAAGCAGCTCCCGGGCTTCAGTCTGCTCACCGGTGTCCCTGATAATGCTTTTGGCACAGAGGTCATAGTTATATACCATATCGGAAGTTACCTCACCTGCTGTTATCTTTCCATCAGGCTTTATGTAAGGATATATAAGATCATAATTCTCTCGTGGTATACCAGTAATCCAGAAAAACTGTGATGAGGTCTCTTTTCCTACCCCTCCTTCATATTCTTTGAGGCTGTATTTCTTTCTTGATTGATCATAGACGAATGTGGGAAAAGGCTGCTTGGGAATTTCTATGGCAACCCCGAGCTCCTTGAGCTCTTCTCTGTTTTTTTCCGCTATCTTTGCCATGCTGTGAATAAGCATCCTTTCAAAGAGACCTTTGGCAATAGCCATGTCCTCTTTAAGAATCTCTTTTACTTCAGCTGGCTTGGAGAGATAGTCCTCAAAATCAATACCCCGATTTCTCCTCACTTCTATATCCATCTGGCTGAAGTCAATGATATACTTTCCTCTCTGAATTCTATCAGGGCTCTCTACCTCGAGTCTGATGTTGGGGGATTCAACAAACACACCCTTTATTTTGGGGTGGTAGCAGGCCAGAAGCTTGGAATAGATCATGCTGTGGGTCATAACATAATGAAGGCCTTTGTAAGATATAGATGGAACATGCTCCACATCATGGGCCAGCGGGTCCGTAAGAGGACTTAGCTGCACCCTTTCAATGTTATAGAGGCCTTCGTCAG
>CAZBBQ010000042.1:6563-10370 GCA_964489745.1 uncultured Desulfobacteraceae bacterium | reverse complement strand
AACCTCGTTTCTTAAGATAATGTGACTGCCTGTTTGGTGATCAACACGGTAGCCGATTTTCCCTAAGGCTTTGCAAAGTTTGTTTTCAGAAAGGGTGTGATCGGCAACCTCGAGGAAAGAACCTGATCCGCCTCAAAAGAAATAACTGAGGGAAGGAAAAGTACCCCGAAAAGGCAAATAATAGAGAATTCGCAAAACCATACCTTGAAATAAGCGACCGATAAGCTTATAGTATAAGCACTTGAAATTCGGTTTTGGCCAATATCCCCAGAGCCTGGCAAAAAGGGCGTCTGGGGATTTGTTTTGAATCGCGAATTCAAGATCCCTGGGAAGAGGCCGGTCATCAAGCATGGGCCATGCCGGATAATCATAGGAGGATTATGGCAAGGCAAAGTCAAGGGCAGTCGCAAAATTTTAAAAGTGTGGCAATCTGTGAAACGTTTTCCCGATAAACAATACTCGGACACAACATTAGTCAAATGTTTAAGTTTGAGTCTTATTTGAATAAAGATTTAAACAAAGCGATTATTTTAAGAGAGATTTTATTCTGAAATGAAGGAGGAGAACCGAATGAACCTTAAAGCGAAGATTTATTTGGAGAACCAGAAGAAAACCGCCAATGACAAGCTTGCAGCCCGATTGGCCTTTCTCAACGAGAAAGGTTTGGATGGTGGTACAATTAAACGAGGCTCCATGGTTAGAAAGTTGAGAGCTGAGATCCGCAAGGCAAATTACCGGTTGGCCTGTATTGCAGCTCAGGAGAAGTTAAACGCGGAAAGATTGGCTGCGAAAAAAAGCTTGCGTGAGATGCCTCCGGCGGAGCCTATTAAAGAAGTTTCCGGGAAGAAGGGGAAGAAAGAGAAAAAGAAAGAGCCATCCCCTGCTTCAAAGGCACAAGAGTGACAGCAAAATATGAATAGGGGGACGTCCTTAAGTAATTCAATAACTCTCTGGCCAGAAAACCCTGTTTGAGGATAGAGGGGGCGTTCGTGCAGAAATTGCTTAAGAAATCAATGAGTCACTTAATAAGAGGGGATAACCTAAAATGCCACGTGGTTTGAATTTCCAGATCGAATCTTTTCCTTGCCACAATCACCTACTAAAAGGAGAAGTAGGTTCTGATTATCATTTCTTCAGAGAGTTTCTTAACTTTTCTGTAGCGTCCCTATCCGCCTTCATGGTTTGAAGATTGATCCCGACACCGTAATCATTCCTGGCGCTCTCTAAGCTCATGTATCCATCAGCCATGTCACGGTTCAAAGTGTTTCCATATCCACCACTGCCAGGCGCATCCATGACAATCACATCACAGGGCTTTAATTGGCTTAACCCATAGGGATTCCCTGGCTCCCCATTTATCAGGAATTGTGCATTTGCTCCGCCCTTGCCATCAAATAGACCCTCGGGAGGATAGCGATAGCTACCAAACTGCCTAGATTCACATGCCTCATAAGGGGCCTTAACCTCTCTCATCAACAGGCACATAATCCCTTTTTTTTAGGCCTATGTAGACCTGACGGGGACGATGAAGCCTCCACTCAGAATCTTCGTGGCTTTCCTTCCACTGGCTGATCCACCCGGGAAGGCGCCCAATGGCGAACATGACCGGAAACATGTTCAACGGAATGCCAATGGCCCTTAAAACAACACCGCTGTAGAAGTCTACATTTGGATAGAGATGGTGATCTATAAAATAGCTGTCTTTCAAAGCGATCTCTTCCAGCCGCTTAGCTATATCCAGGAGGGGATCTTTCAGTTTCAGCTTCTTCAAAACCTTATCGCACATCTTTTTCATGATACGCGCTCTCGGGTCATAGGTCTTATAGACCCTGTGACCGAAGCCCATTATGCGAAAAGGATCATTTTTATCCTTTGCTCTCGACAAAAAAGGTGCCAAATCTCCACCGCAATCATGTATTTCCTGGAGCATCTCCACTACCGCCTGGTTAGCTCCTCCATGCAAAGGTCCCCAGAGGGCAGCTATCCCTGCAGAAATAGCTGCATACAGGTTGACGCGAGAACTGCCCACCAATCGAACGGCTGCCGTTGAACTATTCTGCTCGTGGTCAGCATGGAGGATCAAGAAGACATTAAGGGCCTTTACGATGTCATCGTCAATGGTATAGGGCCTGACAGGGGAATCAAACATCATGTTAAGAAAATTTGCACAATAGTAAAGGTCTTTCCTGGGATAGACTACCTTATGCCCACTAGAAATCCTGTATGACATTGCAGCCAGGGTCCTTATCTTGGAGAGAAGTCTCGAAAATGTTTTGTTTATCTCCTCTGCCTCAGTTCGCTCCGGAATTTCAGGGTAAAATGCCCTTAGAGCGTTTACCATCGAGGCCAGGATGCCCATAGGGTGAGCACCTCTAGGGTATTTTTCAAAGAAGGCACGCATATCTTCATGGACAAGAGAGTGATCGTTCAACAAGGCAGAAAAACGACTCAGCGCTTCCCTTGTTGGCAATTCACCATTGATTAACAGATACGCGGTCTCTATAAACATAGAGCGTTCTGCCAGCTGCTCAACAGGAATTCCCCGATAGCGCAAGATTCCTTTCTCCCCATCCATAAAGGTAATGCTGCTCTTGCAACTACCGGTATTTGCATAGCCCGGATCAAAGGTAATGATCCCTGTTTCCGCTCGAAGACCGGTGATGTCAATTGCTTTTTCACCCTCAGTTCCCGTTACAATAGGTAATTCAAAGCTCTTCCCGTCAATAATTAGTTTAGCCGTTTGCACCACTTTTCTGCTCCTTTCCTGGTTCAATAAAATGTATATGTATACCAGAACTCTACTTTTTTCGCCATCAAAAAACCAAGCCCGCCTCATCTTGATGAAATTTTCGTATCTGCTCAATAAGTTAGGGAAGGGCATGGGTTTATTTTTTGCTTATGCCCTAACAAAGCAATAAATTTCCACAGGATTTTGAGCAATTACAAATTTCCTTTGATTTTACTTAAATAATATGAAAAAAAGGAAACACTTCCAGCATGTGCGCTCGTTACCAATACTAATAACGACTACTGCATTACAATCGTCAGGCATAATCTTCGATCGCAAGATCGTGTATCAACTTCTGTTTAATATAGCGAAAGGAGCAATAGAGTGGCATATAGAGATCATATCGTGGGACAGATTTTATGTGAACACTTAATAGATGGTGAACTAATCCCCGGAACGGAAATCGGCATTCAAATCGACCAAACGCTCACCCAGGACGCAACAGGCACCCTGGTGTATCTGGAATTTATGTCATTGGGGGTTGATCAGGTACAGACCAAATGTTCGGTCTCCTACGTTGATCACAACATGTTGCAGACGGGCTTTGAAAATGCAGATGATCACCTTTTCCTGCAATCCGCAGCAGCTCGCTACGGAGTTCATTTCTCTCGGCCTGGTAACGGTATCTGCCATCAGGTGCATCTGGAGCGATTCGGTGTTCCAGGGCAGACGCTTCTGGGATCAGACAGCCACACCCCTTCAGCTGGTGGACTGGGAATGCTGGCAATGGGGGCTGGGGGTATGGATGTGTCCCTTGCCATGGCTGGAATCCCGTTTTACATGACAGTGCCTACGGTGACACTTGTTCGGTTAACGGGAAAATTTCCACCCTGGGTTGGGGCGAAAGATGTGATTCTCCATCTCTTGAAACGACTCACCGTCAAGGGTGGGGTCGGCAAAGTCATCGAATACGGTGGCCCGGCAGTAAAGGACCTTAGCATTCCGGATCGGGCGACAATCACCAACATGGGGGCTGAACTGGGGGCATGGAGTTCTTTGTTTCCCTCAGATGAAGTAAC
>CAZBBQ010000042.1:4101-6463 GCA_964489745.1 uncultured Desulfobacteraceae bacterium | reverse complement strand
CACGTGAGCCTTGTAATTGCTCCCGGATCAAGGCAGGTATTATCCATGCTGGCTAAGGAGGGTAGCCTGGGTGATATGATCGATGCAGGCGCTCGAATATTGGAGGTGGCCTGCGGCCCATGCATCGGCATGGGTCAAGCACCTCCGTCAGGTGGCATCAGCGTACGCACATTTAATCGGAATTTTCCGGGTCGAAGCGGCACTCCTGACGCAGAAGTGTATCTATCTAGTCCTCAGGTAGCAGTGGCCGCTGCACTGACAGGCCGTCTGGTTCATCCAAGTGTCTTGGGCACCCCGCCTGTAGTGGAAAACCCTGAAAATTTCCTTATTGACGATTCGATGATCATCCCTCCCTCTATTCATCCTGAAGAAATGACTGTCCGCATGGGACCCAATATCAAGCCCATTCCGGAGTTAGAACCCATGCCAGACACCCTTAATCTCAAGGTGCTTCTAAAGGCTAACAACAATATTACAACTGATGATATTCTGCCTGGGGGGGCCAAGGTGCTGCCACTAAGATCTAACCTTCCTGCTATTTCGGAATTTGTCTTCGCCTCATTAGCCCCTGGCTTCGCAGAGAAGGCCAAGGCTGAAGCCGGCGTGGTTATTGTGGGAGGTGAAAATTATGGCCAAGGTTCAAGCAGAGAACACGCAGCACTCGCCCCACGATACCTCGGGGTTTACGCAGTGCTGGCAAAAAGCTTTGCCCGTCTTCACCGGGCCAACCTTATCAATTTTGGTGTTTTGCCGCTCTTGATTGGGGATGAATACTATGACAAAATGACTGAAGGTGATGATATACAACTTAGCGATTTGCACATAGCATTGACTGAAAGAGACAAGGTGGTCGTCAGGGTCAAGAATAAGGATATTGAATATGAAGGAACTTTAGATCTTTCAGAGCAGGAGCGTATGATTATCTTAGCAGGAGGACGACTGAATTTTTATCGCCAGAAACTTGCAGAGACCGATCATTGATCAAGGGGATAATGCAGGGGTGAAAAACTGAAAGCATACTCTACTGAGGGAGAAACAATATGACTAATGAGATGAATGAGGCCGAGAAGCCTGGAGAAATCATAGAGTGGGGAGCAGATGGGCGCCCCATTGTACCAGACAGTCCCATTATCCCTTACATTGAGGGTGATGGCACAGGACCGGACATCTGGAACGCTGCGCAGCCCGTATTTGATGCAGCAGTCTATCATGCCTACAAAGGCAGACGTCTAATTATATGGCATGAGGTACTGGCTGGAGAGAAGGCCCAAAAAGTCTATGGCTCACACAACCCTTTGCCAGAGAGGACTTTTAAGGATATCGGCCTATATGGGGTGGCCATCAAAGGCCCCCTAACAACACCGGTGGGCGGTGGCTTCCGCTCACTCAACGTGGCGTTACGTCAACAATTGGATTTGTATGCCTGCGTGCGGCCGGTGCGGTACTTTCCCGGAGTCCCTGCGCCCGTTATCCATCCTGAGAGGGTACATGTGGTGATCTTTCGAGAAAACACGGAGGACGTATACGCCGGGATAGAGTGGGAGGCAGGATCACGAGACGCCAAGGAGGTTCTCGAATTGATTAATAAAAAACTGAAAGACTCCGGTAGGCAGTTAGTCTCCCCTGAAAGCTCAGTGGGAATCAAAACGATGAGCGAGTTCAACACTCGCCGGTTGGTGCGTAGGGCAATCCAGTATGCAATTAAGACCGAACACCACAGCGTAACCCTCGTTCATAAAGGCAATATTATGAAATGCACCGAAGGTGCATTCCGTGATTGGGGGTATCAGGTTGCACGCGAAGAGTTCTCGGAACAGACAGTCACCGAAGCCGAACTATATGAGAAGTTTGAGGGTCAAATTCCTCAGGGTCGGATTGTCATAAAAGATCGAATCGCTGATGCGATGTTCCAGCAGTTGATACTGCGGCCAGAAGAATATGGGGTGATCGCCACACCTAATTTGAATGGTGATTACCTATCCGATGCAGTCGCAGCGCAAGTGGGCGGTTTAGGGATGGCACCGGGCGGGAATATTGGAGATCGGTGTGCCATTTTCGAGGCCACTCACGGCTCAGCACCAAAATATGCAGGCCAAGACAAAGTGAATCCCAGCTCTGTCATTTTATCCGGTGTAGAGATGTTCCGCTTCATGGGTTGGGTACAGGCCGCAGAGCTTATTATCCGTGCACTCATACAAACCATCGCCCAGAGAACAGTTACCTATGACCTTGCCCGGCAAATGCAGGGCGCGCAAGAGGTTAAGTGCTCTGAGTTTGGTGCTGCTATTGTAAAAAATATGAAGGTCGTGCCACAGTAAACAAAAACTCTAGTTAGACTATCCCAAAGGCTTAAGTGGCTTAG
>CAZBBQ010000042.1:0-4001 GCA_964489745.1 uncultured Desulfobacteraceae bacterium | reverse complement strand
AGGCTGATACAAGAGATAGAAAAACCGGAACTCAGATGTATAAGAAGCAGTCAGGATACTATGTGGGCCGCAGGAATAGATTTCTTTATCCGTCAGCCTTCTTTATGGACTTTCGTAGCCTTTGAGTTGCATCCGCGTCCACCTTCATGGTATCAGGATTGATCACGACACCATAGTCTTCTTCCGCACTCTTCAAGCTCACGTATCCATCAGCTACGTCACTTGCAACTAATTCCGGATCACGATCCAGACTGTCTCCATATCCACCACCCCCAGCTGCATCCATGACAACAACATCTCCGGGTTTTAATTGGGTCAAACCATAAGGATATCCTGGCTTCCCATTTATCAGGAACTGTGCCTTTGCTCCATTCTTGCCATCAAATAGACCCTCGGGAGGATAACGATATCTTCCGGACTGAATTCCCAAATTCACTGGTGGAGTAGGGGCATACTTATCGTCAGGAACCCTGAAAACCACACGCCTTCCGAGACCTCCCTTCATTTTACCCAATCCACCTGAATCAGTGAGAAGTCCTCTCATTTCTACGATAAGCGGTGTATCACTCTCGAATATTTCAACAGGTGTATTGGCACCATTGGCAGGGAATATATAATCGTAACAACCATCACTTGCGGAGCTGGCACCCATACCACCCCCCCTGATAATCACCGAATGCCAGGGTGTTCCATCGTTTCTCTTTCCGTAAAATACATTCATTGTTGCAGGGGTTCCCCCGCTTCCCGCGATAACTCTGTCAGGTATAGCGCTTGCCAAGGCCCTATAGATTATCTCAGTCAGAAAATGCCCTACCTGCATTCTTGCAGCAACAGCTACCGGGAATGTACAATTAACCACACTGTCTTTTGGCGCCTTCATAGTGATAGGCGCAGCACAGCCCTCATTGTTGGGTATATCCGGGTCAAATATACTTTTAAGGGCCATAAATACATAGGCATAGGTAAAATTGTACACAACATTACCACCCCAGTCCACATGAGAAGAAGAACCATCAAGGTTTACCATTATATCGCTTCCTTTTACCGCAACAGCCATCTTTATGACCACATTCTCTTTACCCTCCATCTGCTCCACAATCCCTTCAGCCCGATAAATCCCATCAGATATCTTCTCAATGGACTCCCTCATGCTCTTTTCTGTGCGGTTGATAATCTCATTTGCCAAATCATCAAGGCCATCCATGTGATACTCTTCAAGCATCTGACATATCTTTTCTTCACACACGTGATTTGCTGCTATCTGTGAACGGATATCGCCTATTACCTCATCGGGTGTGCGAACATTCCATCGAATCATTTCAATGATCGCCTCATTAAGAGTTCCACCATCATAGAGTTTCACCAAAGGTATGAACAGGCCATCCTCATATACATCATGATTATCAGATGATACGCGTCCACCGATATCAGAATGATGGAAAACACAGGCCGTAAAAGACGTTAGTTTATCCTTATAAAAAATGGGGCTCATTACACAAACATCGTTTAAGTGTCCGGCAAGGGCCCATGGATCATTCGTTATGAACACATCTCCGGGCCCGTAACTATCCGAAGGCATTTTATTAACAAGATTCTTGATTCCTAAGGCCATAGCCCCAGACTGGCCAGGGGTTGCAAAGGTACCCTGTGCAAGTTCTCTCCCTTTTCCGTCAGTGAACATATTTGTATAGTCATGGGCGTCTCTCAGCAGGCTTGAAAAGGCCGTGCGTGCAACAGTGCTGTCCGCCTCATCCACAATAGAAATCAATCTACGCCAGAGTATCTCTAATGTTATAGGATCAAACTTCTGTCCCATTTCAATACCTCCTGAGAAATTTTACATGGAAAAGAACATGGATACCAGTAGGGTGCTAAAAACTTGGAGCACTAAGCGAACAATCACTTTGCTAAATTTATCCACAGAAAGCCATAGTCATCTACGGCGATAGACGCATCTTCGCCAATTATAACCGTTGACTCTCTTTCTTCAATGATTGCAGGGCCTTGAAATTCTGCATTCGGATACAATTTGTACCGGTCATAAACAGTGTAGGGGATAAAATCCTTAGCAATTCCAGAGTATGCCTGTCGTTGGCCCTTTATCGCATCCTTGAAAGACCCTGTCCTTTTTGTGGCCTTAGGCAGCCTTAGAAGCCGTTCTGGAAGGCTCGCTCTCACCTTGAAGTTTATAAACTCCACTGGAGAATCAGGATAGGTTCTGCCGTATAGCTTTTTATATATTTCATCAAACCGCCTTCTCACTTCTTCTGTTTTTACTTCAATGTAATTTCTTTCAGGGATAGGGATATTGGTTTCAGAACCTTGTCCCACAAAACGAACATCGACAGATCGCTCAAATGTAATGTGTTCCTCTGTGCCGGACTTCTGTAGAGCCTTGGCCCCCTCTGCCTCCATCTCTTTAAAAATTGTTTCTATTTCATCGAAATCAGCCGCACTAAGGGCGACCTTATGGCTCCTCACCAGATCAAATGCCCTTGGTGCAGTAAAAAAGCCAAGGGCCGAACCAACACCAGCATTCGGCGGAACTATGAGCTGAGGTGATCCCAATTTTTTGGCCAACCCATAGGCATGTACTGGGCCTGCTCCACCAAAGGCAGCAAGAGTTGCAACCTTTGGGTTCCCACCTTTTTCTGCAATATGTGTTTTAGCAGCTGCAGCCATAGTTTCGTTAATAAGGTTATGGACACCCCATACAGCCTGCATGAATGGAACACCTAATGGCTTGGCAATCTTTTCCTCTATGCCACGCCTCGAAGCCTCCCTATCGAGCTTCATTTCTCCACCCAAAAAGTAGTTCTCGTCCAAATAACCTAATAACAGATCGGCATCAGTCACCCCTGGCTCAGTGCCTCCCCTTCCATAACAAATTGGCCCTGGATCTGCTCCGGAACTCTCTGGCCCAACCTGTAAAGTTCCCATTTTGCTCACCTTGGCTATACTCCCACCTCCAGCCCCTATCTCCATCAAATCAACAACTGGCACTTGAATGGCGAGGCCGCTCCCCTTCATGAACCTCTGAATTCTCCCTACCTCAAAGGTGGGAACGACACCGGCAACTCCTCCTTGAATCAAGCATGACTTTGCTGTGGTGCCTCCCATGTCAAAACAAAACATTTCCGGGATATCGAACAGTTTCCCATAATACTGACCTGAGATAACGGCCGCTGTTGGTCCTGACTCAATTATCCTGACAGGAAATTCCGCTGCTGTTTCAACCGATGTAACGCCACCACTCGAAAGCATGATAAAGAGCTTGCCTGTGGAACCAATGGCCTCTAATCTCTCAGAAAGTTTGGACAAATACCTGCCTGTTAAAGGCTTTACATAGGCGTTTGTCACTGTTGTGCTGGTTCGTTCATATTCTCTTATCTGAGGTAAGACTTCGTAAGAAATGGACATCGAAAGGTTGGGGGCTTGCGTGTGTATGATATCCTTGATCATCAACTCATGGGCTGGATTTTCAAAAGAGTTAAGGAGGCAGACAGCAATTGACTCAATGTCCATTTCGATCAATTGCCTTACAACCTCCCTCGCCTCCTCAGGATCCAGGGGTTTCAATACCTCGCCATTGCTTCGAATCCTTTCATCAACCTCTAAGCGGAATCTTCGCGGAATCAATGGTTGCGGAAATTCAGAAAAAATATTATATGGGGCATATCGGATCTCCCTGCCAAGCTCCAGGACATCCCTGAAACCCTTTGTAGTGATGAGTCCGGTTTTCGCTCCCTTTCTTTCTATAATTGAATTGATGACAAGAGTGGTACCATGTATCACTTCATCGAGCTTACCTATAAATCCAGGTGTTTTTTGCTCCATTTGCCTTATTCCCTCTTCCACTGCATCCGAGGGATCGTGAGGAGTAGTCAGACACTTGTTAATCTGTATCTCCCCTGTCTGGTCATTAAGTAAGACAAAATCGGTAAATGTGCCACCAATGTCACAGCCCAAGCGATACCATTTATCAGACATAAAATCCTCCA
>CAZBBQ010000041.1:5219-10383 GCA_964489745.1 uncultured Desulfobacteraceae bacterium | reverse complement strand
CAATTTATCTATGATTAATATTAATATTATAAAATATTTTATTTCTCTATTTTTTTGTCTCTTCCTTCTTTTTTCCTTATCAGCGTGCTCTCCCACGGCAGAATCAAATAAAGCTGTCGTTATAAGGGTAGGAGATCGAGTAGTTACCGTGGGTGATATAAAGAGAGAAGTACGCATTGCCTCAATTGAAAATGACGTTCCCCTGAAGGCAGTATGGGCATCTATTAATGAGCTTGTAAATAGAATTGTGGATGACGCTCTTGTGCTTGAATATGGAGAAAAAAATAGTATTTTCTTAAATGAGATTGAATTGGAAAAGGCTATAAAAAATATTGTCAAGGATTATCCAGAAAATAGCTTTAATGAAATGCTTCTATCCAGGTGCATAGATTATAATGAATGGAAAGAGAGAGTTAGCGGACATTTTTTAATTAAAGAGATTGTAAAGGAGCAAACTGCGTCTCTGCCTCCTATCTCTTACCATGCGATAAAATCATACTATCAGGAGAGGAAGGAGGATTTCTTGCATCCTTCAAGATCCAAATTTGTGCATGTCGTTACTAAAACGAGAAAAGAGGCCGAGGCTTTTCTTGCCCGCCTTAACAGGGGAGAAGACATGAAAGAATTAGTTAAGGAACAGTCTCTGCGATCTGGAATTCGTGGAGATTATGGTATACACTGGAAAGCCAAGTATATACTTCCTCCTCCCCTGTCTGACATCATATTTACTTTACCTGTTGGTGAAGTGAGCAACATCATTAAAACCCCCTACGCCTTCCACATTATAAAAGTCCTCAAAAGGGAGCCGCCAGGAGTAAAAGATCTTTTGGAGGTAGAGGGTGAAATAGAAAACATACTTCTCAATAAAGCAGTGGAAAGACGATATACCGCATGGCTTAAAGAATTGAGGAATAATTATCCTGTTAAAGTCAACTACACCTTGTTAGATAAACTGAGGGGCGTTAATGAAAACGACTAAAGTAATTATCCTTTTTACGCTATTGCTTATTGTATGTATGGTAGCTCCCGGGTATCTTCTGGCAGACATAACAAATAGAATTGTAGCCAGAGTTAATAGCGATATAATTACCCTCCATGATCTCAATACCTCAATCAAAAGGTTAACCGGATCGAGTGCAAAGGATCTGCAACTACAAAATGAGAAAAAATTCTATGAGATTCGCAGGGCTATTTTGGATAATATGGTTAATGGAAAGATAACAGAACAACAAATAACTAAATTGGGAATAAAAGTAACAGCAAAGGATGCAGAGGAAGCAATTGAAAAAGTGAAAAAGGAAAATAATTTTACACAGGAGGAGTTAATTTATAGTCTTAAGCAGAAAGGGGTAAACTTTCAGGAATATAAAGATGAAATAAAAAAGGAGATTGAACGTTTTCGGTTGGTTAATTATGAGGTAAAATCAAAGATAGTTTTAACCGAAGAGAAGATAAAAAAATATTACCAAACACATTCAAAAGAATATACTGATGTCTCTAAAGTGAGGCTGGAGCGAATTTTCTTCAAGGTGAGAAGTCCAAATGATAAGGAAGAGATTGCTCGCGTGAAATCTTTAGGAGAAGAAATATTGCAAAAACTCAGACAGGGCCACGATTTTTCCGAGATGGCAAAGATATATTCTCAGGGGCCAGCGGGTCCAGAGGGAGGTAATCTTGGTTGGATAAAAGTGAGCCAGCTTGAGCCCGCATTAAGAGAGAAAATAACCAGACTTTTAGTTGGAGAATATACTGATTTAGACATTGTTTCATCTGGATTTCAGATTATTAAGGTAGCGGAAGGGAAAAAAGGTGGACTCAAATCTTTTGAAGAAACCCGAGACGCTATCTATTCCAAATTATTTAAAGAAAAAGTAGAAAAAAGATATACTGCATGGTTAAATAAACTTAGAAAGGAATCCTTTATCAAGATTACATTTTAATATGGAAAAACCTTCTCATAAAAAAAAGGAAAAGGAAGTACCAGAAGATATGAGTCTGGGAATTTTTTTAAAAAAATCAAGAGAAGAGCGCCATATTGAATTAGATGAAGTAGCTGAGGCTACAAGGATACGAAGGTATGCCCTTGAAGCAATAGAAAACGATGAATGGAGTAAGCTACCTTCACAGGTTTTCATTAAAGGGTTTCTAAAATCCTATGCTGGATTTTTAGGACTGGACAAAGAAGCAGTCATACATCATTATCTGAGGGCTTCGTCTTCTGAAAAAACTTCACAGGAAGCGCGAAAGAAAACAAGATTACAATCTGGCAGGCCATATCTTATTCTCGTTATTTCTGTGTTGATTCTGGTCTTTATTGTTACTCTTATTTATTTCAATAAACGCAATATTTCAATTACAGACAAGGCCTTTCATTATCTCGGAACACAAAGTCTCGAGGAAAAAATGGAGGATATAGCAGAGAAAGAGAATAAAAAAGAACAAGACGAGAGAGAAAAGGAAAAACTTCTATTAGAAGATGAAGGAGTGGTAGAGGATATGAATAAAACCACTTTAAAATCTCAGCCTATTGATGATACCATAGTTCTTGAAGATTCGACTATTCCAATAAAGAGAGAAGAAAAAAAATCTCTTCTGCCACGGTTAATTCTTACTGCCAATGTTAAAAGCCGGACGTGGATTGCTATAAGTATCGATGATACATCAGTTAAGGAGTACCTTTTTCAGCCGGGACAAACTCCTCGATGGACGGCAGAGAAGGGTTTTAACATTTTGGTAGGGAATGCTGCCGGAATTGAATTTTCCCTCAATGGAAGGGAGGTTGGCAATCTCGGTGCTCAAGGACAGGTAGTAAGGATAAAGCTTCCAGAGGAATAGAGGTGTATGGTAAAATTCAGTGGATAATTATACTGGAGGATTAATTGAGAAATATATATGATATCTTTAAGGAAAGAGGATTTATTGAACAGGTAACCGACGAAGATATGCTCAGAGAGCTTTTTGAAAAACCAATTACCTGTTATATCGGTTTTGACCCAACTGCAAAAAGTCTCCATGTTGGCAGTTTGCTTCCTATTATGTCTCTTGCCCACATGCAGAGAGAAGGCCATAGACCCATAGCTTTGGTTGGAGGTGGAACTTCACTTGTGGGAGATCCCAGCGGAAAGGATGAAATTAGAACTGTTATGACAAGGGAGGAGATTGATAGCAATGCTGAGGGCATTAAGAGGCAGCTGTCCCATTTTATTGATTTTGATAATGGTAAAGCCCTTATGCTCAACAATGCTGACTGGCTTGCCCCTCTCAATTACATAGATTTTTTAAGGGATATAGGCAGATATTTCAGTGTAAACAGGATGTTAACAGCAGAAAGCTACCGACAGAGGATGGAGACGGGCCTCAGCTTTTTAGAATTTAACTACATGCTCCTTCAGGCTTATGATTTCTGGTATCTTTTTAAAAATCATAACTGTCTCCTGCAGATGGGGGGGAACGATCAATGGGGGAATATTTTAGCTGGCGCTGATTTGACGAGAAGAATTGAAGGAAAAATTATCTATGGAATTACCTTTCCCTTGATAACTACTGCTGATGGTTATAAAATGGGGAAAACTCAGAAAGGCGCTGTATGGCTTGACCCTGAATTGACATCCCCTTATGAATATTACCAATACTGGGTAAATATAGATGACAGGGACGTAAAAAATTTTCTTTCTTATTTTACGTTTCTTCCTATGGATGAGATCGAAAAACTTTCTCGTCTAAAAGATGAGAAATTACGAGAGGCAAAGGATGTTTTAGCATATGAGGCCACAAAAATATGTCACGGTCAAGAGGCAGCGGACAATGCTCGAAGCTCTGCCAGACAGCTATTCAGTCGAGGCGTTATTAAGGATATTGGGGAAATTCCCACCTACTCTCTGACAATAAATGATTTAGATGAGGGGATTGAGGCCTACATTCTTTTTCAAAAAACTGGCCTATGCAAGACGAGAGGGGAGGCAAGGAGGTTAATATCCCAGAAGGGTGCGTATATAAATGGGCAAACGGTCCCATCCTTTGAAACAATGGTTGGGCCGGATGATATCCGGAGTAATATTATTTTGTTAAGAGCAGGAAAAAAGAAATATCTCAAAGTTCAAGTTCAAGACTCATAATTTAATTAGTTTACATCCAACCACTATAGCTCACGTTCTTCCTCAGCATTTCCATCAAGGAATGTGCCTAATAAATTAAAGATGAAAAAGAAAAAAAATAAAAATGGGCAAAAAGAAATAGATAATCTATCTATTGATTCCCAGCATGATCTCACGCCTGTTCCGAAAGAGCAGAAAGGCGCCTTAGTCGCCTATGATCCTTTGCAAATGTATTTATGGGAAATGCGGAGGTATAAGCTTCTTACCAAAGCTGAAGAGATAGAACTTGCTATTAGATATAGGCAAAAAAATGATCCGGAGGCGGCCCATAAGCTTATTCTATCCAATCTAAGATTAGTGGTAAAAATCGCAATGGACTTTCATAGGTATTGGATGAAAAACCTTATGGATTTAATCCAAGAAGGAAATGTTGGGTTAATGCAGGCAGTAAAGAAATTTGATCCATACAAAGGCATTAAATTTTCCTATTATGCCTCATTTTGGATAAAGGCCTATATCCTTAAGTTTATCATGGAGAATTGGAAGCTCGTCAAGATTGGAACCACTCAGTCTCAAAGAAAACTTTTCTTCAATCTTGCAAAGGAAAAAGAGCGGTTGCTATCTTTAGGGTATGATCCTGAACCCAAACTCCTTGCAGAGCGATTAGATGTAAAAAAAGATGAAGTAGTAGAAATGGCGCAGAGGTTAGGTGGCTGGGAGGTTTCTCTTGATGCACCGGTTAAAGAAGATGCTAAGCAAGATTATGGATCTTTCCTGCCCTCTCCAGAAATGGATGTAGATCAGCAGATATCTATAAAGGAGAGAAGATATTTGCTCCGAAAAAAGTTAGCGGAATTTAGGGAAACCCTTTCAGGGAAACACGGGGATATATTTGATAAAAGAATATTGGCCGAAGAGCCTTTGACCCTCCAGGAGCTTGGAGATAAACATAACATTTCCAGGGAAAGGGTTCGACAGATTCAGGACAAGATCCTTAAAAATGCCAAGAAATGGTTGGTTGCAAATATCGCCAATTTTGAAGAAGATTTCTCTGATCTTTTAAATGAATA
>CAZBBQ010000041.1:3377-5119 GCA_964489745.1 uncultured Desulfobacteraceae bacterium | reverse complement strand
AATGAATAAAACAATTAAAAAAATATCTATCGTATCTCTGTGCGTTTTAATGGCACTTGCCCTGTCATGTGTGGGAGTAGAAGACAAATTTCCCCTAAAACAAGATACAATCATATCAAGAGAAATAAGCGATAAAAAAGATTTTTCCCACCATGCCTATCAAAACTATGCCTTTGCCTGTATGGCGATAACAAATGGCGATTATGAAGATGCGGAAATCTATCTAAAAGAGGCCCTGAAATATGACAAAGACTCCCCCTATTTACATATGAAATTATCTGAGATATTGGTTGAAAACGGTAAGATGGAAGATGCATTACATTTTGCCAAAAAGACAGTTGACCTAACACCTGATGATAATGCGGCGCGGGAATTCCTGGCAGAAATTTACTCTCAACTAAAAAAATCCGATCTGGCTATATCCCAGTATAGGGAAATCTTAAAAAAGGACCCTCATAACAGGGAAGCGAGGCTTTATCTATCGACACTCTATATCAGGTTGAAAAAGTATGATCATGCACTGAATGAGCTATCCATTCTCATAAAGAATGAACCTGAGCTGACAATAGCTCATTATTACAAAGGGAGAATAAAACTAGAACTCAAAGCATATAACAAAGCACAGGAGGCATTCAATGCAGTGCTTGGAATAAACCCCAGATTCCTTCCAGCCCTTTTCGATTTGGCGGCCCTCTTCAATGAAACAGCTAACGTTGATATGGAAATAGAAACCTATAACAAAATAGTGCTTTTATATCCTCACAATACCATAGCCAGGGAAAGACTGATTGCCCTTTACTATAAGATCGGTCAAGAGAAATTTGCTGAAGAGCACATGAAAGAGATGAAAAAGATATTAGACCCTGGAGATCTAAAAAGAAAAAGACTCGGTCTCATATACCTCAAATATGGAAAATTGAGTGAGTCTATTGCGGAACTTTCATCAATAGTGTCTGCATGGCCGAATGACCAAGAAGCGAGATATTATTTGGGAGCCGCTCTAGAAGAGAATGAAGATTTTGATAAGGCCTATAAAAACCTTAATCTTGTTAATCCCGATAGTAGTTATTTTATAAATGCCAGGATGCGCATGGCATATATTTTTGAAAGGCAAAAAAAACCTGATGAGGCGATAACCCTCCTTAAAGAAACCATTAATCACGGGAAGGAAAACCCTCAACTATATTTGATGTTGGCCTCACTCTACGAAATAAAAGATGAATTCCCTAATGCGATGGATATTTTGAAGGAAGGGCTAAAATCCAACGAAAAAAATACTGGCCTTCTCTACAGATTTGGTATCGTATTGGATAAGTTAAAAAGAAGTGAAGAGTGCATTCAGCAAATGGAAATGATAATAAAGATAGACCCTAAGCATGCTGATGCACTTAACTATATTGGCTATACCTATGCTGATAAGGGTATTTATCTTGATAAGGCTGAGGAGTTAGTTAAAAAGGCTCTGCAATTGAAACCTAAGAGCGGTTATATAATTGATAGCCTGGGATGGGTTTATTTTCGGAAAGGGCTTTACGATAAGGCCCTTATTGAGTTGAAAAAGGCTATTCAATTGGCCCCTGAAGATCCTGCCATTAATGAGCATCTCGGTGATGTGTATTTCAAAAAAAAGGAATTTGAAGAGGCCTTGCAAATTTACAAAAAGGCACGTTCTTTAAAGAATGCGAATCAGGAGACCCTTAATAAAAAAATAAAAGATGTCATGGAGCATCTGAAAGGTAATG
>CAZBBQ010000041.1:0-3277 GCA_964489745.1 uncultured Desulfobacteraceae bacterium | reverse complement strand
CTTGATATTGTATAAAATATGGAACAATTTTTTATCATATAAGTTTAGCCACCAAGTCTCAAAGGCACGAAGAAATCATTACGTCTCTTATTAAAAATGATATTTAAAGAATTATATAATAATCTTGGTGACTTGGTGTCTTTGTGGCTGAACTATTACCTTTTATCATCTCTGTCTATTTTTCTTTTTACCCTGGTTTTAGGATGTGCATCTCTTGGACCTTTGCCGCCTGCTAAACCTTTCTCTCAACAAGAGTCTGACCGAATTATTTCCAACCTACAAGATCAAGGGAAAAAAGTATCGACCTTTCAAGGGATTGGAACGTTACTGTTAAAAAAGGGGGAAGAAGAAATACAGGCAAATCTTTTTGCTGTTGGAAGTAATCCGTATAAAATCAGGCTCGAAATTACTCATCCCTGGGGAAAACCGCTTTTTTACATCGTAGCTGATGAAAAAAGTATTTCAGTATTATCTCTGAGGGATAAAAAATATTTCAGAGGACCACCACATTCTTTCGACATGAAAGAGCTTTTCCTCTATGGTCTTGATGCGGATTTAACATGGAAGATATTTTCTGGCAGTGTGCCAATAGTATCCGAATCAAGCGGAACAGTGAGCTTGAAGCCACATGAAATATCTCTTTATAATAAGCAGGGTGAGATTATAGAAACGATTTCTTTTTCTTCTAAAACCCTTTTGCCTCGATCCATCTATTTTCCAAAAAAAGGATTGAGCATACTTTATTCAGAATTTAAAGAAGGATATTTTGGTCCCCACCCCTTAAAAATAAAGGTATTAAAGGAAAGCGTAGATCAATTAGCAGTGATACGATACAAGAGTTTTATGCCGAATAAACCAGTCCCTGAAGAGATTTTCCAATTAAACCCACCCCCAGGTTTTGAGGTTGTTAATCTGATCGATAGTTGATTGAGTAGCCAAAAGGTTTCGTGGTTGAGTTGTTTTAACTTAAAGACTCAATGAAAGATAATCTAAGCTATCGAACGGTAACACAAAAGACACAATTAACCCGATGAACACAACAAACGCAATACTGTTTGTAGCTGATACAATGCTTGGCAAATTAGCAAAATACTTAAGGATTATGGGATACGATACCTTTTACCAGATGAGCTATCCGGATCAGAAACTATACGAGTTGGTGAGAGAGGGAAGGATTTTTCTAACAAGAAATCATGCAACTGCCGCACATTATTCAAATTCTGTCTTCATAGACCATGATAAGGTAAAAGATCAATTAAAGGCAGTTGACAACTTACTAAGGCTTACACGGGATCGGAAAGAATGGTTCAGCAGATGTATTGTCTGTAATTCACCATTATCCAAGGCTGAATTGGAAGGAGCACGGCAATATGTCCCTGATTTTGTTTTCTTTACGTACCATGAAAGGATTGTTTTTTGCCCAATTTGCAAACGATTTTACTGGCCAGGCACTCATAGAAAACGGATGGTAGAAAGATTGAAAGATTGGGGATATTAAATCAATGTTCAGTAATATCATTTATATTATTATTGTATTGGTACTATTTCAGTTCAATTACCCTGTGGAGGGTCTATTCAAATCACCTATAATTTCCATTTTTATTATATTTTTACTCTGGATCAATTTTGCAATCTACTGTAGATATCAATTCTCCAGACTTTTCATTTCTTATAAAGGTGATTCCACCAGTTTTGCTCAGAGCAAGGTAAGTTCTGCCTATCACTCTGTTATCACGAAACACTCCATCTTATCCATAATGATAATCGCTCTCTGCGTTTACCTTCTCAATCTAAAATATTGGCTTCTTAAAATCCCTGGATTCACCACTTTTTCAATTCTGCCGAGCGCTGTGGCCATCCTTATCTTTTTTATCTTTCTTGCAACCATCTGGTATTATGGCTATCCAGCCTATTGTGCCATTTTTTCGTGTTCGCTAACAAGGTTGGCCTATGTAGTATCAAATATAAAGCTTAATGTTCCCATTATTTTTCCTTGGGCAATTCTTACTGTGTGCTATGATTTAATTGGCTTACTTGCATGGCCCTCTTTAAAGAAGATCTTTGAAAATGAGATCGGGCAATTTATATTTTTTACTGTGTTTCTGATTCTCCTTGTTATATTTCTCCCTCCCTTTATCAAATATTGGTGGGGTTGTAGCAGCCTTCCCCAGACAGAAAAGAAAGAGAGTATACTTAATTTTCTACGTAAGTCTGGCTTTAAATATAGAGACGTATTGCGGTGGCCATTATTTGAAGGGCGGATGATGACTGCTGGTGTTATGGGCCTCGTGCCAAAGTTTCGGTATATTCTTGTAACGGATTCTTTATTAGATGTCCTTTCAGAGGAAGAACTCAATGCGGTGATGGCCCATGAAATAGGCCATATAAAATATAAACATATTCTTTTCTATATCTTTTTTCTCTTAGGCTATATGGCCCTCTCTATTGGCCTTTTTGATATCTTCTTCTATGCCATGGCCGCTCATCCCTGGTTATTTGATTTATTACAAAGCCAAAAAGAGATCCAGACAGGTATATTTTATTCTCTCTTCTCTGTGCCTTTCATATTGAGTGTCATCCTTTATTTTCGATATATCATGGGTTTTTTCATGAGGAACTTTGAGCGTCAGGCAGATCTCTATTCAGCTAAACTCATGGGTAGACCTGAACCCACTATCATGTCGCTTGAAAAGATTGCACAAATGAGCGGGCAAAGCCGAAACCATCCATCCTGGCATCATTTTAGCATTGCTGAAAGAGTTGAGTGTTTGTGGAAATCCTTGCAGGATCCTCAATTAATCAAGCGCCATTCCAGACGTGTAGCACTCTTTTTGATTGCCTTTTTCCTCCTTATTGCCTCTCTGGGATACGCACTCAACTTCAGTCCATTAAAGAGAAATATTGAACATAGAAGCTTTACACATATCTTGAATCGGCAGCTCATTGACTCCCCAGAAAATATCGAGGCCTACAAAGGTCTTGCATATATCTATCAAAAAAGAGAGAACCTTTCCAAGGCCAAGTGGGCATATGAAAATATCCTCAGACTCAATCCTGACGATGGAATGGCATTGAATAATCTTGCATGGATTTTAGCTACCGCCCAGGATACAACACTTCTTGATTACCCAAAGGCACTTTCATTAGCTAAGCGGGCTGTTGGGATAGAAAGCTCACCGATCTTTTTAGATACCTTAGCTGAGGCTTACTATGTAAACGGATTACAGGATAAGGCAATACAGACTATAAAGGAGGCATTAGAAAAGGCATCTGATAA
>CAZBBQ010000040.1:8395-10388 GCA_964489745.1 uncultured Desulfobacteraceae bacterium | reverse complement strand
AACGTGAGATAATGAATAACAAAAATGATGTTGAGATTTCATCAATCCTATAATATCCTTATATATAAACTCACGAGATTTTTTCTTTTAGGTTATATGGAGGACTGGTCCATGGTCAAGAAACCGACCTATGAAGAATTGGAACAAAAGGTCAAGGATTTACAGAAAGAAGCTGCCAAGCGCAAGAAGGTAGAGGGAGCTCTTCGAGAATCGACAAGGCGCCTTGGAATTCTGATTGATTTTGTACCATACCCCATAGAGATACTTACTGTTGATGGACGTGTGTATTACCTGAATCATGCTTTTACCGAAATGTTTGGATGGACCCTCGAGGAATTAGAAGGAAAATTTATTCCGTTTATTCCTCCAGAACGTAAGCAAGAGACTGCCGATAATTTTAGACGGCTTTTAAAAGAAAAGGTATTGCAGCGTCAAGAAACCAGGCGTCTTACTAAGGATGGTCGAATTCTGGATGTGGCTATGAGGGCGGTTTGCCATTCAGAATCTGACGATGAACCAGCCCTGGAACTTGTGATCTTTAGGGATATTACACAGGAAAAAAGGATAGCCCGCATCAATGAGGCACTCCTGCGGATAAGCATGGCTCTCCCTGCATATCCTGATTTAGAGGATATTCTTGATTACATTAGCAGTGAGATTAAGCTTATCCTGAATGTGGATGGAGCGATTGTCATATTACTTGATGAGGAGAAGAAGGAACTCTTTTTTTTAGGAACGGCATATGAGGATAGAGCAACCCAAAAAAGGGCAAAAGAGATTCGTTTTCCTGCAGATAAAGGTGTGGCAGGTAAAGCCATCGAAACCGGTGAACCAGTCATCGTTTCTGATACATCCAAAGACCCGAATTATTATTCCGTGGTGGATGAGCAACTTGGATACAATTCCCGTACTATGCTGGATGTACCTTTGAGAAGCAGTAATCGAATTATAGGGGTTTTATGTGCCATTAATAAAAAAGAAGGGGTTTTTGATAACACAGATGTTGATCTATTGAGCATGATAGGAGGGACCGTTGCCCTTTCCGTTGAAAATGCCAGGGTTTCTAATGAGCTAAAAAAGGCATACAAAGAAGTTACAAGCTTGAATAGGGCAAAAGACAATGTTATCAACCATCTGTCCCATGAATTAAAGACACCTGTCGCAGTCTTGGCTAGCTCTTTAAATATACTGACAAAGAAATTAGTAGCTCTTCCTGAAGAGACCTGGAAGCCATCCATAGAAAGGGCCCAAAGGAATTTGGATCGCATAAAGGATATTGAGTACGAGGTGGAAGATATCATGCGGGATAAGCAACACAAGACCTATGGTCTCCTTTCTCTGATACTCGATCAGTACACCGATGAATTGGAGAGCCTTATTACTGAGGAGGCAGGAGATGTTTTCATAGTTGAACGCGTTAGAGAGCGTATTGAAGAAATATTTGGACCCAAGGAGATCGTACAAGAAGAAATTATTCTGGATAAATATGTCAAAGAAAGACTTGAGTATAGCAAACCATTATTTTCACACCGCCGGATTGAAATTATACAAAACCTTGTTCCCACACCACCCATCTATATGCCTTCGGATCCCTTACAAAAGGTGATTGACGGTTTGATAAAAAATGCCGTGGAAAATACTCCTGATGAGGGGAAGATAGAAATCACTGTCCGAAAAAAGGGGAAAGGTTCCGAGTTGGTGGTTCATGACTATGGGGTTGGCATTTTAGAATTAGCTCAGAGACGGATATTTGAAGGTTTCTTTACAACACAGGATGCAATGGTCTATTCTTCAAAAAGACCGTATGATTTTAATGCCGGGGGGAAAGGGGCGGACTTGTTGCGTATGAAAATCTTCTCTGAGCGGTATAATTTCAAGATAGATATGACGTCTTCACGGTGTCGATATATACCCAAAGAGCGTGATATTTGTCCTGGCAGGATCAGCATTTGTACCTTCTGCAAAAAAAAGGAAGATTGTTATCATTCAGGTG
>CAZBBQ010000040.1:4223-8295 GCA_964489745.1 uncultured Desulfobacteraceae bacterium | reverse complement strand
TTTAAGTACCAGATCCTTTTGCCGAGGTGCATCACTTCGGCAATGGTATAATCAAACCCCGTGACATGATTTACCATGTCCAAAGCTTGGATCGCATAGGGACTATTCACCCTCAGTTTACAGAATAGAGCATAGCTGGAAAAAGTCCCAAAACCCTCCTTACTATAAATGGGAAATATACATAATAATCTATTTGCCCATAAACTATCATTTAACGATAATTTCTTCTAACTTTCGCTTGGGCACATGGTGGATATCTTTTTGGTCACGCCAGTACTTTATATCGCCTCCAGGCTCAAGGTCTTCAAGAACGATGGTTTCTGCAGGTTTACCCAGGGCCAGGACGAGCCGTATCATGAGGTGATCAGGGATATCCAGTTCTCGCCGAAGTTTTTCCTTTTGAATTGCCCCCAACATGCACCCTGCAAGACCCTTTTCCACTGCTCCAAGAAGAATTGTCTGAGCGGAAATACCATCATCGCACCACCAGTTCTCTGTGATTGTCTTGTCTATAAGGATGACTATGTAGGCAGATGGTCGCTGTCCAGGAGCAGGGCCGGCCCAATCCTTTAGATATGCAGCCCAGGCCAGGCATGGAAAAATGCGATCATTTGTTTCGGGGTCAGCAGAAAGGATGTACTTAAGGGGCTGACGATTGGCAGCTGAGGCAGTGCATCTTGCAAGTGTCACAAGTTCAACTAAGGTATTCCGGGAGATAGCGTATGACTCTTCAAAACGGCGATAACTTCGATTGCGTAAAACGAGGTCATGGAGACTGTTCATAACATTTCTCCTTTTTAGTGAGGCTTTTGTGTGATCAGTAAAAAAATTTTCTTTTGGTTGACTATACTATAGGATACTACAGTTTGTGGGTCAATAGGTTAGTGTACAGTCAGCCTACTGAGGGTTCACTCCTGAAGATTGCTTTTTCCTTTGTTCAAGAGTTTAAGCCGGAGTCTAAGATACGCCTTCCCGGCCTTTTCGTCATCTGGTGAGATAGCAAGGATCTTTTTATATACCTGTAATGCTTGATCAAGGTTCCCTGTCCCTTCATGGATCTTAGCGAGCTGGTGAAGTAGATTGGTATTATTTGGCCTCAATTTTAAAGCTTCGTTGATTTCCTTTACAGCTAATTCATTTTTTTTCAATTTGAGATAGACTAAAATCAAATACTGTCGTAAATCAAAATCCTTGGGATTTTCCTTTATGCCTTCAATCATATAATGAGCTAATTGTTCACATTCGTCCAGGGCTGTAAGATGGTCGAAAATGTAGGCATAATAAGCAATCTTCTTTGGGAAGAATTTAATCAGCTGTATAGCTTGATTAAAGGCAAGATCATTCCTTTTTTGTCGTTGATAGATATCAAAGAGCGCCTCCCTGGCCTGCGTGTCTTTTGGGTCAATTGTAACCAATCTCTCAAAGTAATGGAGACCTTTTTTCAGATTCCCCTGCTCTGTCTCCAATACCCCAAGATTAAACAGGATAATTTTGTTTTTCGGATCATGAGATACAATCTGTTTATAGGCATTCCTTAAGGCTTCCTTATCACCTTCTTTTTCTACTATATTAGCGAACAGTATAAGGGCTTCTAAATGATGAGGATTTCTTTTAAGGATTTCATTTACGTAGCGTTTTGCCTCCGTTAATTTATTCTTGTTAAAAAGAGATTTTCCAAGCCGTAACCTTCCCTCAATATCATCATCTTTTGACTCTAACGCCAAACGCAGGTATTTTTCAGCCAATTTTGGCTTACCAAGGTCATCGTATATTGATCCTATATTGTAATAGAGATTTGGATCTTTTCTGTCATATTTGGCTGCCTTGAGGTACCACTGGAGAGCCTTGTTTTTCTGACCAACCTGAAACAATAAATAGCCAATATTTTTCATGTATACTATCTTTTCACTTCTCGTTAATTGTGGAAGAATGATGGTGTATTGTTCTACAGCCTCTTTTAGTCTCCCTTTTTTTTCAAGAAGCTCTGCGAGGCGAAGCCTGAGGTCCAGATCTTCAGGTGAATCGATAAGAATTTTTTTTAACGTGTCGATAGCCTTAGTATAATAGTGTAGATGGTCATAGGCATCTAAAACTTTTTTCATAAGGTTCAAACTCGCCTCCCCCGATATAATAGGGGTTGGCATGTCTTTATTTTCCTTCAGTATACTCTCGATGATATGGGCTCCCTCTTTCCACCTCTTTTGGGACAGATATTCATTTACAAGCCTCATCTTGATCTGAAAATTACCCTCCTCTTCTTTATAGGCTGTTTGTAAGAAATGTATCCTTTTTTGAGGATCTATTATCCTGTTTGCCTTTGTTAACCAATCTTCTAGCGAAGGAGCAATTACAAGACCTACCTCACCGATGTTATTATTATTGTGCTTTATTGTTATCGTGTAGGTATAGTGGCGAAACATGTCTTGGTTAGGAAGGATTGTTGTTACCACTGTCTGCGTTTGAAGGGTATTCACATCAAAACCTTGGGAGTAAAGCCTTATTCCCCGGTTAAAAGGAATAGATGTTGATATCTTCGCTATCTTCAGGCTATCAGAGGGATGGATGTGGAGAATCTGACCAGGCGCTAGTCTTTTTTTTTCACCGTTATGTTCAATTATTATGTGTTTGAATGCGGGAACTGGATGGAGCAGCCTATTGAATGATATTTTAAAATAATTGCTGCCAGGGCCACCAATGAGTAGATAAAGAAGTCCAGATAAAAAAAGAGCTACCACTATAAAGATAGCCCTTTTCTTTCTTTTCTTTTTCCAGCGAATGGTCTCCTCTTTAAACAATCAGCTTCCTTTCCTTCGTTTATTAGTTCTGACGCCGCCTCCCTCCGATACCTGACCACTCCATATTAAAAGAACGGGGCTTGCTACATAAACAGAAGAATACGTGCCCACCAGTATACCAACAAAGAGAGCAAAAGCAAAATCGTGAATCACGCCACCACCTAAGATGAGAAGGAATCCAACAACAATAAGGGTAGTCGCTGATGTGAGGAGAGTACGGCTTAGGGTTTCGTTAATACTATGATTTATTACCTCCGCAAAATCGCGATTCCTTTGGCGCCGGTAGTTTTCTCTGATTCTGTCAAAAACAACGATTGTATCATTGAGGGAGTAACCCACTATAGTCAGGAGTGCGGCTACAACAGGTAATGTTATTTCCCGGTTTGTGAGAGCAAATGCGCCCATTGTGATGATCACATCATGAAAGAGCGCAACAAGGGCACCGAGGGCGTATTCAAGGCGCAGGAACCAGCATAGGCCAATGGTAATGAGAAGGGCAGCAGCAATGAGCCAGATAATACTCATTCCTATGGCAGAGATTATATAGACTCCAAAGGCAAGGGAGGCTGCCATAATGATACTCATAGTCCATTTGTATTCAAACCTTCCAGATATGTATATGACCATAAAGAGGAGCGCATAAAAGATAGCAAAAAGGGCCTTTTCCCTTAAATCTTTCCCAACCTTTGGCCCAACCATCTCAACCCTCCTGACTTCTACATTCGCCTCCCCAAACATGCTATTTAAAGTTTTCTTAACCTCACCCGATAAGCCGCTAAGGTCAATATCAGTTTTGTTTACCCTTATCAAGTATTCAGACTTCCCCTTTTCTCCAAATGACTGGACGATGCTATCTTGCAAACTGATAGATCTTAAGGATTCCCTGATTTCCCCTGGTGTTACTTGGTGATGGAATCGCACCTGAATAACTATGCCACCAGCAAAATCAACACCATAATTAGGTCCGCCGCGGAACAATAACAGAATGATAGTTAACAATATCAAAGCGCCAGATAGAAGAAGGGCAATCTTTCGCTGTCCAATAAAATTGATATTAATATCCGTTTTTATAAATTGCATGTTCTTGTCTCTCTCTACTATTGTTTGTTGAGTTTATCGTGTTCATTGAGTTCATAGGGTTATAAAATACGACCTGTTAAATCCTCTATATGGCATTGCCAGAGGCGACATTTAACAGGGTGAACCCTCTATCCATGAACCCGCTCTGAGGAGCGAAAGTTTAACAGGGTAAACCCAATAAACTCAAGAAACACAAT
>CAZBBQ010000040.1:0-4123 GCA_964489745.1 uncultured Desulfobacteraceae bacterium | reverse complement strand
TCGAAGATTACCCTTGTAATGAATATAGCTGTGAAAAGGCTGGCAATAATACCAATGCTCAGGGTCACAGCAAATCCCTTCACAGGCCCTGTTCCAAATTGAAAGAGAACCAGGGCAGCGATTAAGGTGGTAATATTAGCATCAAGGATGGTTACGAGGGCCTTGCTATAGCCACTATCAACTGCTGCTCGCGGGGTTTTCCCCAATCGTAACTCTTCCCGGATCCGTTCAAATATAAGCACATTGGCATCTATAGCCATACCTATAATCAGGATGATGCCCGCTATACCAGGCAGTGTCAAGGTGGCACCAAAAAATGCCAGACCTGCTGCGATGAAGAGTATATTTAAAAGAAGGGCCAAATCCGCCAGAAGACCAGCAAATTTATAGTAAAAAACCATAAACAGGATAACAACAATACCTCCGATTATCATTGATTTAAGACCCTTAGTAATGGAATCCTTTCCAAGAGAGGGTCCCACTGTTCTTTCTTCAATGATCTTTACTGGAGCTGGGAGGGCACCTGCCCTCAAGACAATGGCCAGATCTCTGGACTCTTCCATAGTAAATCTGCCGGTGATCTGTGCCCTTCCGCCGGTAATTTTATCCTGTATAACCGGTGCACTATTTACAACGTCATCCAGTACAATAGCCAACCTCTTTTTAATATTGGCCCCTGTGATTTGCCCAAAGAGCCTTGCCCCTCTGGAATTAAATGAAAGCGAGACATACGGTTCATTGTATTGACTGTCTATCTGAACCCTTGCATCGGTTAGATACTCTCCGGTTATAGCAGCCCGCTTTTTTAAAAGAAAGGGGATCTTTCTTTTAGAGCCAGCCTCTCCTTTTGTCTGGTAGAGGATCTCATCTCCTGGTGGCATATTTCCCTTTAGCGCCTCTTCCAGGCTATTATCTTCATCAACCAGTTTGAATTCCAGGAGTGCGGTCTTTCCTATAATATCAATAGCCCTTTTAGGATCCTTTATCCCGGGAAGTTGAATTAAAATTCTGTCTTTTCCTTGGGGCCGGATATCAGGTTCTGCTACTCCAAATTGATCGATCCTATTGGTTATTGTTTCTACTGCCTGATCTACTGCCATTTTTTTGATATGCTGCTGGGCCTTTTGTGAAAGGACTAATTCCAGCGTACGATCAATGTTGCTAAAAGATCCAGGTTCAACAGCAAGGTCTGAAAAATTCTTTTCAACCATCTCTTCTACGGTCTTTCTGTCCTCGTCCCTAATTAAGGTAAGCCCAATCCCGTCCGAGCCACTTCTTTTTAGCGTCTGATACCTGATTTTGGCCTTTCTGAGACTATATTTAATATCCTCAATCATTCTCTCGAGGTGACTTTCCACGGCCCTCTGGGTCTGAACCTCTAAAACAAGATGCATACCACCCTTCAGATCAAGTCCAAGATGGATTTGTTCCTCAGGTAGTATGTTAGGCCACCAAGAGGGAAGGGTCTTACTAAGAGATGGGGTCAGGTAGATCAATGCAACAGCAACAACAATGAGAATAAGCAATCCACGCCACTGTAATTTTTTTGACACGATTTACTCCTTAGGTAGCACTCTCTGATTTTCTGATCACCCCTGCTACGGAGCCTCTTGTAATCTTGACCCTGACTTTTGGGGATATCTCAACGGTCACTACATCGTCACCCAAACCAGTGATAACACCGTGTAAACCCCCGGAGCTCACTACTTTATCTCCCTTTTTCAAGTCGGCTAAAAGCTGTTTATGCATTTTTGACTTTTTTTGCTGGGGTCTGATTAAGAGAAAGTAAAAAATAGCAAATATAATGATCAGAGGTAAAAATGCACCCAGACCGCCACTACCTCCTGTTCCTCCTCCTCCTCCAGTACCCATAGCGTAAACTAAATTAAACATGTATCTCCCTCCATTTCTTGTTAAGATTTATAAAGATTCTGTTTTCCTTCTATAAAAACCGTGGCTAAACTCAGCCAGTCTATCATCTCGTATGGCCTGCCGTATCTCCTTCATGAAATGAGTGTAATAATAGAGATTATGAATGGTATTTAATCGAAAGGAAAGTATTTCTTTTGAAAGAAAGAGATGACGTAAATAGGCCCGAGAGTAATGAGAGCAGGTGTAACACCCACATCCCTCTTCAATAGGAGAGCTGTCTTGTGCATAGCGTGCATTTTTAATCACAAGCTTTCCCTTATTGGTAAATAGCATACCATTTCTGGCATTTCGAGTAGGCAATACACAATCAAACATGTCCACACCCATTTTTACTGACTCCATTATGTCCTCAGGTGTTCCTACTCCCATAAGGTATGCTGGTTTTTCCTTTGGAAGAAATTCCATTGTTGTCTTAATTACTCGCTCTCTTGTATGTTTATCTTCTCCGACGGATAAACCGCCTAAGGCATAGCCGTCAAATCCCATACTTACAAGGCCCTTGGCACTCATTTCACGCAGTTCGGGATACACTCCACCCTGAACAATTCCAAAAAGGGCTTGCCCGTTTTTTTTCCCTTCCTCAAGACATTGCCGGGCCCATTGTTCAGTAAGCTTAACTGAGGCGCGGACATACTCATGCTCAGCACCAGAGGGCGTGCATTCGTCAAAGGTCATGATGATGTCTGCTCCAAGGGATCTCTGGATTTCCATAGCCTTCTCAGGACCAAGAAAATGGGTTGAACCATCTAAATGTGACCTAAAGGTAACCCCATCAGGTGATATTGTCCGCAATTTTGAAAGGCTGTATACCTGAAATCCTCCACTATCTGTCAGAATTGGCCCTGACCAGTTCATAAATCGGTGAAGACCGCCGATGTTTTCTATCAGTTTATGGCCTGGTCTAAGATACAGATGATATGTGTTGGCCAGAACTATTTCAACTCCTGCATCCTTTGCCTCCCCAGGTGAAACCCCTTTAATAGCTCCTGAAGTCCCAACAGGCATGAATACAGGGGTTTCAAGTCTGCCATGATCTGTTACTATCTCTCCAAGCCTGGCCTTACTTGATGTACACCTTTTTAAAACTCTGAATTCCAAAGCATTGAGTCCCTTATTACCTTAACTTATTAGCATTGCATCCCCGTAGCTGTAAAATCTGTACTTACTTTCTACTGCCCAGTGATAGGCCCTCGTGGTCAAATCAAGCCCTGCAAAGGCTGCGACCATAAAATAAAGTGAAGAACGGGGTAAATGAAAGTTAGTTATAAGGGTATCAATGACTTGAAATTTAAATCCCGGATAGATCAACAGATCAGTAGTTCCAGAATCGGTTACTATTTTTCCTTTTCTTTTAAATATTGTCTCCAATGTCCTCACAACTGTAGTACCCACAGCAATAACTCTTTTTCCCTCTTTTTTTGCATTATCAATAGAGCTTGCAGAATGATGCCCTACGAAATAGGCCTCTTTCCCTAATTGATGATCTCTAATGTCCTTTACCCTCACTGGTTTGAAGGTATCATGCCCAACCAGGAGAGTTATACTGACTATATCTACACCCCGGGATCGAAGAGACCCAAGCAGCTCATGGGTAAAATGAAGACCGGCTGTAGGTGCTGCAATTGCTCCTGAAAAACGGGAGAATATAGTTTGGTATCTTTCTCTGTCTTTATCTGATTGTCTATTATTGTTGTCTCTTTTAATATAAGGAGGCAGTGGAAGGCAACCTCTTTTTTTCAATACATAATTAAGGTTGTGTTTACCCTCAAATCTGAGCTGGACCATTCCATGCTCACCGAGCTTTTTAACAACAGCTATCAGGCCGTCTGAAAATGCTATAGTACTTCCTGTTTTTGGCCTTTTTGATGCCTTCATCAGGCACCAGCGGGTTTCCTGCTCATTTGTAGGCGGCCTGATAGAGTGATCAAGCACTAGAATTTCTACTTTTCCTCCAGTTTCCTTTTGGCCATATAATCTGGCTGGGGTCACTTTGGCGTCATTTACAACCAACAGGTCGCCTTCTCTGAGCAAGGAAGGGAGATCAAAAAAATAAGAGTCGGAGATGTCTCCTGTAGCCCTTTTTACACAGAGAAGGCGTGATCCATCCCTTTTCAAGGCTGGCTCTTGGGCAATTAATCCAGCAGGGAGGTCATAGGAATAATTTTCCAATTGATATGTTTGTATATTGTTT
>CAZBBQ010000039.1:3042-10528 GCA_964489745.1 uncultured Desulfobacteraceae bacterium | reverse complement strand
CAGCTATTTGGTGTTTTATCCGCAGGATATGCATTTTAGATATTATATTTTAAAAGCGAAATTCCAAATAGTTATAAAAAATAATTAAAGTAAATTATTATATTTAATATTTTATGCTGATCACCATTCGTACATTTCAATGCTGCGGAAAGAATAATAAATGATGAAAGATTTTAAAGAGTGCGCAATAGAAATAGCACGAGAAGCAGGGATATTTCTCAAGAATAAGCTTCATTCAGAACATACTATTGATTACAAGGGAGAGATTAATCTGGTGACAGAAGCAGATAAAATCTCTGAGAAAATGATTACCTCCAAAATAACTACCCTGTTTCCCGACCATGATATCCTTGCGGAAGAATCGACTACTATAGATAGGGGGTCTGATTTCAGATGGATTATCGACCCTCTGGATGGAACAACGAACTATGCCCATGGCTATCCCTATTTTTGTGTCTCTATTGCACTTGAAAGACTCGATACGATGATTGTAGGCATTGTGTATGATCCTATGCTTGATGAAATGTTTGTTGCAGAAAAAGGGAAGGGAGCCTTTTTAAATGAAAGAGAAATCCATGTGTCGAATACTCGCGGAGTAATCAAAAGCCTTTTAGCGACTGGATTTCCGTATGATATTCGGGAAGACAGCCACAATAATCTGAATTACTTTAATAAAATGATTCTTCAGGCACAGGCTATTCGAAGGGCAGGATCAGCAGCGTTAGACCTTGCATATGTGGCGGCAGGGCGCTTTGATGGATTCTGGGAGCTCAAATTAAATCCCTGGGATATCGCAGCAGGATGGTTGCTCGTAGAGGAGGCCGGCGGAATTGTAACAGATATGGGCGGGAAGAACTATTTCATTGAATCGCCATCTATTTTGGCATCGAATGGAAGGATTCATGCGGAGATGATGGCTATTTTAGAGAGCGAATCATCTATTTAATAATCTTTGTTATCTTTTCTGCCTTTTTTTTGATTGCAAGGCCTTTTTTGACCACCGGAACTTCTTTTACTATCTTTTCGATTAATGTATTTTCTATGGATGTTCCCTCTTTGTGTTTTTCGTTTGAGCTTTCTTTGGCATTATTCGGTGCTATATCCTGTTTTACCTTTCTGAATTCCTTTATAGCACCTCCGAGCCCCTTGCCAATTTCTGGTAGTCTTTTGGCGCCAAAGATGAGCAGGATAATTCCCCCAATAATAAGCAGCTCTGTTGTGCCCAGACCAAACATTGCTTTATCCCCCCTATTTCGTTACCTATATCGGAATTTTTACAACCTATCACAATCAGTGTTGTTTTGGTTAATTCCTCAATCCTTTAATCCTTCAATTATTGTATTAATATCCCATTCGACTAACAGTCGCAGCCTTTCATTTTGATTTTTATTTCGATAGACAAGGTGTCCATTTTCCAGACCATACAAAAAAAGATCTCTGGTCAATGCGACATCATCTTTGCAATAGTGCGTTAATTTTTCCATCTCTCCCGCCTTGAACCATTCCAGGGCCTTGAGCCCATTTGCTGATTTTCCTTTATGAAGGGTTTCTTGAGCCAGATGATCAAGACTTAGCCTGTATCCAAGCCTATTATGGATATCCTCAAGTATATCAAATGTTGGCATGATATGTACGTTGTGGCTCGTGTACGGTGAAAGCACTGCATAATCAAATCTTTTACAATTAAAACCAACCACAAGATCAGATGTGAAGAGCTTTGCAATTAACGCATCTATCTGATCTTCTGTGAAGGTATAGAAACGCTCATCCAGGCTATCAAACACTACAGCCACAGATATCATCATTAAATGTGCATTCTGCCACCCGCCTACGTCTTCTGCTGACTTCTGTGTCTCTAAATCAAAATAACAAATCCTTTTTTTATTAATCATTTTCGCTCCCATTTCGTTATGTACCGGAAAGAGAGTATCTTTTTCTTCTTTTTCAATAGCAGGGATATCTGACAAAGGTAGTACGCCTGTCAGGGCCTCTAAAATCAGTAACGCAGCGTTTTTATCTAATGGTTTATTGCCTGAACCACACTTTGGCGAATATATGCATGAGGGGCAGCCCTGATCACACGGACAGCTTTTAATAAGCTCCAGAGTCTGACCCAATAGATCCAGGATTATATCGAAACCCCTCTGTGCAAGCCCTACACCCCCTGGATAGGAATCATAAATAAATATAGCTGATTTTTCTACCTGAGGGTGAAATAGGTATGATATTCCTCCGAGGTCATTTCTATCACATAATGCAAAAATGGGAAAGAGACTAATGGCTGCATGTTCTATGGCATGAATACCCCCCATAAAGTGATACCCTTTATCGTTCACCATTTTCTTGATACTATCCTCAATAATAACCCACAGCCCTACTGTCTCAAATGTCTGGGGAGGAAGCTCAAGCGGGAATACACCAATCAATTCCTGGCCGTGAGTTCTTCGTTTCTCATACCCGGTTATTGTTTCAGTCACTTGAAGATTTCCAAGTTTCACAACAAATTGCCCTTTTGGCTGGCTTTTGGTAATTGTGATAATCTCGGTTTCTTTTTCCGATCGTATCCGGGTAAAATATTTCAGTTCTGTGTGTCGCGCAATAATATTTTTTTTACCGATCAGTAACTTCTCTACGAGATATGGGCTGGCCCTATGAAGATATATTGCACCAGGATGACACTCCTTGAAAGCTCGTATTCCATTAACGGTCCCTATTGCCTTGCCAGTATTGGCATCAAATATGGTGTAGCTTTCACCAATTGAGCGTATGTTTACCCTCAGATGTGGCCTTTTTTTGGTCGCAAACCATATGTGATTCCCTTCGCTCGTCCTGCTCAGCTCTCCAATAGATTCTAAGAAATCACAATGACCGTTGAGATCATTATGCCAGAATTGGCTATCCTGCAAGGTGAGAGGGTTTTCTGCTGCTGCACAGGGTAAATGGGCCCGTATAACATGGGCATTGTCCGGATCGATGACTGCGGCTTCAAAGGATTGATCAAAAAAGGAGGCTGGATGTTTCATAAAGTATTGATCAAGGGCATCTTGATTGGCAACCAGAATTACAAGAGACTCTCTTCCGGAGCGTCCTACTCTTCCCCCTCTTTGCCAGGTATTAATAATGGTTCCCGGGTATCCAACTAATATACATACATCCAGATGCCCTATATCAATTCCCATCTCCAATGCACTCGTCGATATAACACCAAGGAGATGTCCGTGCGTAAGCCTTTTTTCAATTAAACGGCGTTCCTCAGGTAAAAATCCAGCCCTGTATGAGCTTACCTTATCTGTTAAATCTGGCGCTAATTGTTTGACCCACATGTGAATGAGTTCGGTGACCTTTCTGGACTGGGTAAATACAATTGTTCTGAAGTGAGCGTTGAGGCATTGGATAAATAATTGTGTGGCTAAAAAATTGGTACTGGTCAAAGGATTAAGAAACATAAAATACTGTCCGGATTTGGGGGCACCGCTGTGAGAAACCACATCTACGTTTTTATCTATGAGGTTTGTGCCAAAATCATGAGGATTTTGAATAGTGGCTGAGGAAAGGATAAATTGTGGTGTGGTATTATACAGAAGGCAAATTCTTTTTAATCTTTTCACTATCTGGGCAAGGTGTGAGCCAAAAATTCCTCGATACGTATGAACTTCATCAATAATCACAAAGGCCAGATTAGAAAAAAATTCAGCCCATTTGTCATGATGGGCAAGTATGCCTATATGGAGCATGTCAGGATTCGTCAGGATGATATTTGGAACCTTCTCCTTAATCCTCTTTCTGTCACCTGTTGATGTATCCCCATCATAAATGGCGGCACTGATCTGGACTTTCTTAAGCCCAACAGTAAAGTCACGGAGATTTTTGAGCTGATCCTGTTCCAGGGCCTTAAGAGGAAAGATATACAGGGCCCGTGCTGATGGTGTTTTTACTATTGTCTCAATGACACCAACATTATAGATAAGGCTCTTGCCACTGGCGGTAGGGGTAGAGACTACTATGTCTTTCCCCTCTTGTAATTTTCCGATGGCCTCAGTCTGGTGAGCATACAGTGCTTCGATATTACATTCCCGAAGGAGATTCAAAACGTCTTGAGAGAAGATCGGTGTGTGATCGTAGTGTGGGTCTTGTTGGGAAAGATAGCGATGATAGACTATCTGAGGACCGAGATCCGTTGATTTTTTTATTTGCTCAACAAATTCTGATAATTCCATGTGCCTGATGGGTGTAGTAGGTTTAATTATTGACAATATCTATCATATTTTTACCCGGATTGTAATATCAGTTACTCGTAAAGGTAAATTTATTCTGGACAAATTACCATATCTTCTTTATTTTACACTCAAAAGACTTGTTAAAACGTTTTTTTAAGCATTTCTCTTAGTTTCGTATAAGGTTTGATACATGGCTGAAAAGAAAAAAACACCTCCAGTCGTTCATCTATCGTATGCAAAGGGTGAACTAATCATTAAAGAAGGAGATTATGGAATATCGATCTACAAGATCCATAAGGGACATGTGCGAATCTTTAAAAAGTCAAATGATACTATTATTCTCTTGGCTACGTTAAGAAGAGGCGAGGTTTTTGGAGAGATGACATTTTTTAATTTTCTCCTTGAACCACGATCCGCATCTGTTGAAGCAATAGATGATGTTGAGCTCGAAGTCTGGCATCCTGTGCGGCTTGCTGAAGAATACAAAAACATGCCTGCGATATTACGGTATATTATTCAACAGAGCCTCCATAGGTTGCTCAGGATGAACAGGGTTATTGATGAATTAACTGCGAAGAAAAAGCGAGTCAAGGAGGAACAATCAGCAGCAGAGAAGAGAGACAATAAACGGAGATATTTCAGAAAAGATTGTGATAAGGAATGTAGTTACCGTTTAGCAACCCATTCAAAAAAGGTAAACTTACATGGCGTTATTAAGGATATCAGTCCTATGGGTTTAGGGATTGAGGTGAATGCGAGAAATGCTATCCATGTGAGCCATAAGCCTGGAAATCAGCTGAAAATCAACTTCAAGCTTTCTTCAGGGAGCAGTATCAATGAAGCTGTCATAATAAAATCATTGAAAAAAAGTACAGTTCCTGGCTATCTTTTCTTGGGGTTAGAATTTCAAGATATTAGCAAAGATGCATTGAAGCAGATAGGTTTTTTTATGATGTCGTAGAAGGAATGAGTGTGTCGATGGCAATAGACAGTATCATATATGCATATATTGTGAAAGAAGAGGTTGTTCCACCCAATTTTACTATAATAAAGGAGGGCGCAAAAGGGGATTGGTTCTTTGTTGTGCTGGAAGGGAAGGTAAAGGTTAAAAAGAGCACACCAAAGGGATTGCTAACAATAGATACCCTTGGAGAGGGAGCTATTATCGGAGAAATTCCTTTTTTATTAAAGACACATCAATTGCGCACCGCATCAGTACTATCAGAAGGTGTGGTAAAGTTAGGTATTTTAGACAAGGAGAGACTGGAAAAGGAATATGAATCATTATCGCCACAGCTAAAAAGCTTATTTAAAACCCTTGTGTTACGATTGAAAGAGACAACCAAAAAGGCCAGTATATTAGCGGGAGGGCAGTGATACATGCGGTGGTGAAAAAAATAAATTTTTTTTCAAAGGAAGATAAAAAATACCATAAGGAGGAATGATGGGAATGTCATTCCTCCTTTCATTTTTTTTAAGGCTCGACTTTAATAAGCATAGCGTCACCCTGGGCAGAACCAGAACAGATGCCACATATGCCAATTCCGCCTCCTCTTCGCCTCAGTTCATAGGCAAGTGTCATCACTATTCTTGCTCCGGTTGCTCCTATAGGATGCCCATAGGCAATAGCGCTTCCGTTCACATTAACCTTGGCAAACATCTGCTCCTTGGTGAGACCTAGAATTGTTTGAGCGCTGACTAATACAACAGCGGCGAACGCTTCATTGATTTCGATAAGATCAATTTGGTCAATGGTCATATCATTCTGCTCTAAGACCTTTTTTATGGCCAGTCCCGGAACAGTGGCAATATCCTTTGTCGGTTGAGAGACTTCAGCATAATCTAGGATGGTAAATAAGGGCTTTAGACCACATTCATCTGCCTTTTCTCTGCTCATCAACAGGCAGACATCTCCCCCATCATTGATGCCCGGAGCATTTCCCGCGGTAACACTTCCTGCCTGTCCAGTAACTGTGCTTTTGTGTCCAAAAACAGGGGGTAATTTTGCCAGCCCTTCCATTGTAGTATTTGGTCTGGGTGGTTCATCTTTGTCAATAATAACCACTTCTTTACCCTTTTTGGCCTCTACTGGAAATGTCTCATCATTCATTCTCCCGGCCTTCATGGCCTCAACTGCTGCCATCTGTGAATGACATGCCCATTCATCTTGGCCTTCACGGCTGAAACCAAATTCATCGCCGACCTCTGAGCCGTGAATAGCCATATGTCGGTCATAGAATGGGTCCCACAAGCCATCATATACCATCAGGTCAAGTGCCGGCCGGCTTTTAAGTCCCATTCGTACACCCCACCTCATTTCTGTGAGGGCATACGGGCAATTACTCATACTTTCCTGTCCACCGGCTATGCATATCTCAGCCCTTCCTAATTGAATCATCTGGGTTGCCAGGTCAATGGTTTTAATTCCAGAAGAGCAGACCTTGTTGACAGTAATAGTAGGGACCGATTCAGGAATCCCTGCAAGTATTGAAGCAGACCTACCAGGAACCTGTCCACACGCTGCTGGCACAACCTGTCCCATAAAGATATAATCGACATCTCCTGGCTTGATCTTGCCGTTGGTTCGTCTCAAGACTTCCTGGATTGCCATTGCCCCAAGTTCCATGGCTGTAAAATCTTTAAGGACTCCTCCTGATCGACCGTAGGGAGTTCTGCATGCCTCAACTACCACAATTTCTCTGAAGTTTTTAAATTGGTTTGTTATTTTTCTTCCCATAGTTGAAAAATCCGGTTTTCTTTTACCGTATTGTGCAATTGGTGCGTCAGCATAGATTTCGGTCATTTTTCTTTCAACTCTCTGCGGCACTTTTTCCATATGTATCTCCTCTTATTAATAAATAATTAACTTTAAGAAACAAATTCAATATCCTTAATTGCTTGAAATAGTATATCAAAAAGATTTTGAATATCTCCTTCTTCAACGCAGGAGAATGCTATTCGTATATCCGTTTCACCCAGTGAAATTACCCCAACACCATATTTGTCTAAAAGATGAAGTCGTAATTTTTCCGCATTTACTTTCTTTAACCTGAGACACATAAAATAACCTGAATTAAAAGGATAGACATCCCATGCCTCAAAATATTTTTTACTTGCAAGTGCTTCTTTAACACGGCTTGCCCGTTTGCGCATTATTGCAAATTTTTCTTCCTTTTCTGTTTCATAGTTTTCTGAGTTCAGTGAGCCAAGGATGATAGATTGGCTCAAATGAGGGCTGTTCGATATGCTGCCCCTGACTGCACCGGCTG
>CAZBBQ010000039.1:0-2942 GCA_964489745.1 uncultured Desulfobacteraceae bacterium | reverse complement strand
ACAAACCCCACTCGTAGTCCCCACACATAGTTTTCCTTGGTTCCACCATCCAGTTTTACTGCCATTATTCTTGGATGAATTCCAGTGAGTAATGCAAAAAGAGATTCCTTCATTGAATTGTCATCATAAAAAAGACCAAAGTAGGCATCATCTAAAAGCACTACAATGTTGGTGCCTTTTTCTGCCAGGTTACCTAAAATCTCGGAAATCCTTTTCCCTTCGTCCTTTGTTGGCGTATATCCTGTGGGATTGTTAGGAAAATTTAACAATACCACAATTTTTTCCCTTTCCTTAGCCTCCTTACGGAGGGTATCTTCAAATGCGGTGAGATTGAATCCCCCCTGTGATGAAAAAAGCTCATAGGTTTTAATCTGCGCACCATGCAAAACTGTTAGTATCAGGGTATAGTTCCCCCAGATCTTATCAGGGAGCAGCACAACATCACTTTCGTCGATCCACATGTCAGCGGAAACAGAGATGCCGTGAGTTATGGCATTTGTTACAATTGGGAGACTTATTTTCTTACCAGAGAGGGATGGGTTTTTGTGGAATAATAGTTGCTGCCAGGCCTCTCTGAGCTTCGGTATGCCAAAGGAGGGTGCATAATTCAGTGATTGCTGAGGCGGCAGGTTTATATATGACATGATAGAAGGAAGGTGCATAGGTATTCCATTTTCTGTGGCTATACCTACCGTAGCATCATATTTAAATGCCTTTTCCTTGGCCTCGGCACCTTGCGTGAGAATGCCTTTGGGAAAATAAAGATTTTTTCCTTTCTTCGATAGCATATCATATATATGGGGATTGGCCTTTTTAATACTCTCGTTTAATTCTTGAGCAATGGGGTTCATTGCATTCTCCTTGTTTTATTGTTTATAAAAGGTTACTGCTCCATACCCAACTACTCTTCGGGTTTCTCTGCGGCCATGTATGGCTATATCACCGCTATTTGCATAGTGAAGTATCTTTACCGCATTCCCTCCCAGTTGTTTGGCAGCCATCATTACTGTTACCACTGAACTCAACCCGCAAAGGGTGGTAGAAAGGTTTGGAATTCCTTTGTTAGATACCTTTTTCTCTGAGGTGAATACCAGATTTGGGTCGTATTTTTTTATCAAAGAAAGGGTGTCTCGGTCAACATTATTTGCATTGATGTAGTTTGGATAATGGCTCATATCGGATGATGCCACAAAAAGGACATTTCTTTTTTTCACAATCTCTACAAGGACCTCACTGATTTTTTTGCAATTACCAAGGGAAACGTGGCCCATTACAATGGGGACAATATCGAATTGTTTTAAAACCCTTTGCAGAAAGGGGATCTGTGTCTCTATGGAATGTTCCCTTATGTGGGCCTGTTCGACAAAATGAAAGGGTTCTCCTATGCTGAGAAGGGAGGCAACCATTTCCTTGTTTACTTTTACCTTTCCCAGAGGAGTCGCATAGGCATCCCAGTTTCCTACTGATGCACCTTTGAGATATACACGATGACTTGGACCAAGGAGTATGACTGTGTCATACTGTGTATCCTTGATGTGCCTGTAAGAATATGCTGCTACCTGACCTGAGAAGTCATATCCTGCATGAGGTGACATAATACCGAAGATTTTGCCTGCTATTTGTTCATGCTTGACATTTGAAATGAAATCATCAACTGTTTTTGTTAAATTGTCTTTATCCTTTGGGTAGAAATAACCAGCCACCGCAGGTTTTCTAATCCTTTCTTGTGCGAGGAGATGGGTAAAAGGAAGGCACGGTATGATTATAATGAGAGCCGCTACAATCAACCATCTGGCAGATAAAGAACGAGGGACTTGTTTGGTCTTCTTTTTAACAATTTTTTTATTCGCCACTGCCATTTTAAACAGTTTATTTACCATTATTTTTTTATTTATACAATGAGATTACATTGAGAGACATTCATTAAAAGGAGATGCTCGTCGTCAAGTTTTTGCGGCATATGCTTGAAGGAAAAGCAGAAAAATTAAAGGGAAGGGGTGTAGTGTGAGACGAAATAAACGTGCAATATTGTGCAGCTATGATACAATTGTATTATTCGCTATTACAATCCTTTGCACTTCTGAGGTTCCTTCGTAGATCGTTAATACCCTGGCATCGCGATAGTATCTTTCTACCGGATATTCCTTGCTATATCCATATCCCCCGTGAATTTGGATTGCTTGATATGCAGACCTATTGGCAGTCTCAGATGCAAATAATTTTGCCATAGATGCCTCTCGTGTAAATCTTTCTCCTCTGTCTTTCATTGATGCAGCGTTGAATGTGAGGAGCCTTGATGCTTCGATCTGGACTGCCATATCGGCTATCATCCAGCGAATACCTTGAAATTTTGATATAGGGCTGCCAAATTGCACTCTCTCTTGTGCATATGTTACGGCCGCATCCAAACATGCTTGAGAGAGTCCCACAGATAAAGATGCGATACCAATTCTTCCTTCATCCAGGGCGGTCATTGCGATAATAAATCCCTGCCCCTCTTCACCAAGCAAATTCTCAGCAGGGACCCTACAATCTTCAAATATCAGGCTTGTACAATCTGATGCCCTCTGACCCATTTTATCCTCCTCAGGGCCGACAATAAATCCAGGCATCCCCTTTTCCAAAACAAAAGAACTTATCCCCCTGTGTTTTTTAGCTTTGTCTGTGTAAGCAGTGGCCACCACAACATCTGCATTTTTCCCACTGGTGATCCATGCCTTGGTACCATTTAAGATATAGCTATTTCCGTCCTTTTTAGCCGTTGATTTTGCTCCAGCTGGATCTGACCCTGCACCTGGTTCTGTCACTGCAAAGCACCCAAGCTTTGTCCCTGCTGCAAGGGGTTTGAGATAATTTTCTTTAAGAAAGTCAGAACCAAATCGGTATATAGGACCACAGGACACACTGTTATGAACAGACATGATAACGGCTGTAGAGGCACA
>CAZBBQ010000038.1:0-10669 GCA_964489745.1 uncultured Desulfobacteraceae bacterium | reverse complement strand
ATCTATCGGTAGTATGTAACATGGTTTTCATTTGAACGAGTCCTGTTGAAGTGTTATACTTAAAATAAAGGGCTGCGTTACGTATAAAAGGAGCTGTTGATGGATGATGATATTCAATACTTAAGAAACATAGGAATCAGTGCCCATATTGACTCAGGGAAGACCACCCTGACAGAAAGAATGCTTTACTATACAAAAAGGATATTTGCCGTCCATGAGGTAAAGGGGAAAGATGGGGTTGGTGCCACCATGGATTCTATGGAGCTGGAAAAGGAGAGAGGTATTACTATTTCCTCTGCAGCCACTTACTGTGAATGGAAAGGATATAAGATTAACATTATCGATACACCTGGACATGTTGACTTTACCATTGAGGTTGAGCGTGCGCTTAGGGTTCTTGACAGTTCCATACTGGTACTGTGCGCGGTAGGAGGTGTGCAATCCCAGTCCATTACCGTTGACCGGCAGATGAATAGGTATAAAGTTCCACGAGTGGCTTTTATTAATAAATGTGATAGAGCAGGCGCCAACCCATATCGGGTAGTAGACCAGCTCAGGGAAAAGTTGAATCATAATGCTGTGCTTATGCAGATACCTATAGGACTGGAGGGAAATTTTTCTGGTGTGATAGATCTGGTTTCCATGAAGGCTATCTATTTTGAAGGACCATTTGGTGAAAATATTACAATACGAGAGATTCCATCGTCCTTCCTTGACGAGGCGACCTCAAAAAGAGAGGAGTTGCTGGAGGTTGTTTCCATGTTTTCAGATGACTTGATGGAGGCAATTTTCGAAGATACAGTAAATGAGGAATTGATCAGCACGGCAGTAAGGAAAGGGACTCTTTCGAGACAGCTAACTCCTGTTTTTGTTGGATCAGCATATAAAAATATCGGGGTTCAGCCTCTCCTCAACGCTGTTATAGGCTATCTTCCTTCACCAGCAGATGTAGAAGTTAGCGCATTGGATATGGATCAGGAAGAAAAAAAAGTATCAATTTCACCAAACCCTCATGAACCCTTAGTCAGCTTGGCATTCAAATTAGAGGTAACCCCATATGGACAACTCACCTATCTCAGAATCTATCAGGGTTCCATTAAAAAAGGCGACACTCTGATAAATACCAGAACGAAGAAAAAAATAAAACCAGGGAGGATCATCCGTATGCATGCCGACGAAATGGAGGATATTTCCAGGGCTGATGCAGGAGACATTGTTGCCCTTTTCGGGATTGACTGTTTTTCCGGGGATACCTTCACTGATGGTACCTTAAACTATACTATGACTTCAATCTTTGTTCCAGAACCGGTGATTTCTTTAACTGTATTACCAAAAGATAATAAATCTGCTAATAATATGGCTAAGGCCTTGAACCGGTTTATCAGAGAAGATCCTACATTTCGATCCTATGTAGACGAGGAGTCCGGCCAAACTATTGTCTCAGGGATGGGAGAATTACATCTCGAGATATATGTGGAAAGAATGAAAAGGGAATTTGGGGCAGAGGTGGATACAGGTATTCCCCGGGTAGCCTATCGAGAGACCATCTCACGGCGGGCAGAGTTTAATTATATTCATAAGAAGCAGACCGGTGGAGCAGGCCAATATGGGCGAGTTGCCGGATCGATGGAGCCCTTAGAAGAGGGTACGTATGAATTTGTAAGTGAGATAAAAGGTGGCGTCATCCCTACTGAATTTATCCCTGCAGTTGATAAGGGGTTCAGATCCTGTCTTAAAAAGGGTCTTTTGATAGGATATCCAGTTCTTAGGATAAAAATGACGGTTAATGATGGACAATATCATGCAGTTGATTCCTCCGAAAGAGCATTTATCCAGGCTGCGAAAGGCGCCTTTAAGGAGGCCTATTTTAAAGCAAAACCTGTGATACTGGAACCGATTATGAGGGTAACTATAGAGGGTCCATCTGAGTTCCAGGGAAATATAATGTCTTCAATCAATCAGCGCAGGGGATTAATTATAAGCTCGGCAGAAGATGGGGTATTTACAACCGTTGAGGCAGAGGTTCCTCTGGCAGAGATGTTTGGGTATGCGACGACATTAAGGTCAATGAGTCAAGGAAAGGCAGAATTCACTATGGAGTTTTCCCGATATTCGAAGGTGCCTGTATCAGTAGAAGAGGAGTTAAAATTAAAGTATAAGGAAAAATCATAACCGTTCAGAATCATTTTTATGATTGGGCTGGCAAAATCCGCCTAAGGCGGATATCCCCAGTCCCTGATAGTGACGAGCGGTTACAAAAACCAAAGAGGGGGGGGAAGCATGAAAGATTTTTTAAAGGTCAGTCCTTTAAAGATACTGGAAAGCTCAGCCTATAAAGAATTGGGCAAAGGTAATTTAGGGGTGCTTATAGCCCGGGCAGGTGTCGGTAAAACCTCATGTCTCATCCATATTGCATTTGATAAGCTCTTTCGTGAGGAAAAAATAGTGCATATTTCCCTTAAAGATGCACCAGAAAAGGTTGCCGCGTATTACAATGCGATTTTCTACGATCTTGTTACGATCCTGGACATGGAAAATGAACATGAGGCTCGGGCCCTCTTGGATAAAAACAAGATAATTTTTACCTATTTAAAAAAAAGTTTTGATCTTAACAGGCTGCGCAAAAGCCTTACTAATCTGGCAAGTGAAGTTAATTTTAAGCCAACCACTCTTATTGTCGATGGTGTGAATTTCGAAGAGACCGGCAAAGATATATTTGAGGGATTTAAAAAAATAGCGAAAGAATTTGAACTCGAAGTATGGTTTTCAGCCCTCTCGCACAGGCATATTGCTGAGGTAAATGAAAAAGGGATTCCTTTTCCATGCAACAATCTGGATGACCTCTTCAGTCTTATTATGCAGCTATCATCTACTGAATCAGGGGTCTTTTTAACACTCTTAAAGGACCATGACACAGAACATATGCATGATGATGCAATGGTGAGACTTGATCCAAACAATTATTTGATCATGGAATAATTAGATAGTGCCTACATTCACAATTCAAAATTCTTAAAAATAGGGGATATACTTGCGTTAACAGCATCTTTCATTTTTCTCACATAGTCCGGCCTGAGGTTATTCTGCCACCCGGGCATTCCTCCTCGCCATACATAAGCCACCAACTCATGAAGGGCTGCCTTGCTAAAGAGAAGTCCGGCTATTTTTACTCTCTGTGATTGAGGTTCTGTCTCCACCAAAATCTTGACTGGTTGGCTCCATTGGCTAATGAGGTTTTCTACCACCGTTCTATTTGCTTTTCCATCCAATTTTTGCTTGAATTCCTCAGGACTCTGAGGAAACGGAAAAAGTTGATAAACAGCTCCTATAAAGCCTCTTAGATCTATACCATGGATTGCACCCATAAGGTTACCTCTATCCCAAAATCTCTCAATTACATATCCTGGTAAAACAAAATTGTCCACCTTATGGTCCTTGCATGAAGCTATTTTTTCTACCGTATCACAGAAGAAATGGGCAAAAAAGAAGTATTTCTCCAAGAGGAGAAGATCAGTATCAATATTAAAAAAGCCAAAGGCAATCCGGCCATGGCTGAGAGAGTGAAACTCTAATGGCACGAGGCCCCCTTTATTTTTTTCTTGCATTGAAGACTTTATGGAGTATATCTTACCTTCCAAGCAACAATAAAATCAATTGTAAACAGGGAGGCCACAGTGAAGATTGTTATGATTGGTGGAGGTGGTGCATGTATTGTTGGTGCAAATACCTTAAGGATTTTGGGCAATCCTGCACAGATTGATATTTATACAAGAAGGGATAGGACCGCTTATACACCATGTGAACAGCCATTTGTGCTCAGAGATACACTATCCTTCGATGAGATGTTTTATGCGTCGCCTCCATGGTTTGAGAAAAAAAGGATAGGATTGCATACAGAAAAAAATGTTGACTCTATTAATAGAGAAAAGAAGACTATCAAGGTTGACGGAGAAGAAATACCATATGACATATTGGTAATTAATACTGGCGCCAATATTAAACTACCGGATATTCCAGGTTTAGTTGGGGATAGAATTCACTATCTTACCACAGAATTAAACTATGCTAAAAAGATAGAGTCGATCATGCCCAAAGGAAAAAGAGCTGTTATCCTTGGTGGCGGCATCATAGGATTAGAGATGGCGGAAACACTGATAAAAAAGGATTACTCGTCTGTTTCTATGGTAGTATCCTCTGCCAGCCTCCTCTCCCAGCAACTTGATCCTGATATGGGTGAAAAATTCTATCATGTTTTAAAAGATAAAGGGGTATCACTGTACTTTTCTACATCTGTTGTTAGAGCAGAATCTGGGAAAGATGAAATCAAACTCTTTCTCTCAAATGGTGAAACAGTTGAGGCAGATTGGATTCTTATAGCCAAAGGGATTATTCCAGATGTGAAGCTGGCACGAGATGCTGGATTAAAAATTGGTAAAACCGGTGGGATTGAGGTGAATCAGTACCTTCAAACAAGTGATCCTAATATCTATGCAGGTGGAGATTGCATTGAAGCATGGAATATGTTAAATGGAGAAAAAACAATTACCGCCTTAGCAACACACTCCAACAGGAATGGAAGGGTTATTGGGAGAAATATTCAATTCGCTAATACCGTGCCTTTCTCGGGATCATTAAATACCTTCGGGGCGGAAATTTTTGGAACTACTGTTGTATCTGCGGGGATAAAAGAAACTGTAGCAAAGAAAGAGGGCTTGGAGGTTTTATCAATTGTTAGAAAGGCGACAACTCGAAAGAAAATGTTTAATGGCGAAGATTTCTGGGCTAAGTTGATCGCTGATCCAGACAAACAGACCTTGTGTGGCATCCAAATGTTAGGGCCAAAAGAAGTCAGCAGGATAGGCGAAAGAGTTCTTCTGATGATAGGCGAAGAGATTCCTTTAGCAAGAATCTCTCAATATGAAACTATCTTTAGTCCTCCTCTCAGCAATGCATATGATTTGATAACAAATGCGGTGGATATTCTCATTGGTGAGTTGCTAAAAATGGGAAAATCTGTTAAATGGTGATGTCCGTTGATAGTGGCAAGTGGTCTGTGGCAGAAAACCTTACAATTCATTAGCCCATTTAAACAGGTAAAAAGCGTTTTACATCACATAATTGGTTAACAATAAAAATACAACGGACAACGGACAAGGGGCAACGAATAGTACCCATTAAATGGAATGAGGTTAAAATAAGAGGCATTCTCCGCAAAGATGATGAGAACACAGAGGTAAATTAACTTTCTCTGTGTTATTGGCCCATTGAAAGACTGCGTAACAGAAAGGAAAGAAAAAAATAATTAAATCTGAGCGATTTTTGTGGCTCTGCGGTGAAGCGTGATAAAACAATAAACAGGAAACGAGAGGAAATAATAAAATGTCTAAGGTGTGTGAAATATGCGGCAAAAAACCTGTTGTAGGCAATAATGTTAGCCATGCGCACAATAAAACAAAACGACGCTGGTACCCAAACCTTCAAACTTTGAGGGTTAAAGTCAAGGGACAGACTAAAAAAATGACAGTGTGCACGAGGTGCTTAAGATCCGGACTGGCATATAAATAAGTAGTAGGCAGTAAGCAATAAGCAGTTTTTATCAAACATTTTTTCTTCATACTGCCTACTCCATACTTCCTAACTGTTTTTTCAAATCCGTTCTACCTTTAAGACCTCCTTGATCTTTTTTATTTTTAAGATAATATCTCTTAATTGAGCGTAATCAGAGACTTCAATAGTGAAGGTGGATATTCCCTTTTTATCAATAGTTGTCTGCACATTTGCGTCTAAAATATTAGCTTCGTTTTGCGTAAATATAGCACTTAAATCCGAGAGCATGCCCTTTTTTGTGATATTAGTGACCTTTAATTTTGCTAAAAAAGTCATATCTTCGGAAGGTTCCCATTCTACCTCTATTAACCGATCTTGATCAACATCTCTAATATGCCGGCATTTTTTTGAATGAATAGTGACTCCCCTTCCCCTGGTGATATAACCCACAACTGTCTCTCCTGCGAGCGGGTGGCAGCAGTTTGCAAAGCGAATGAGCATATCGCTCATCCCTTTAACTTTAATTCCGGTATCTCCCTTTTTTCTTTTTATCTTGTGAACTATTTTCTGGACAAGGCCCTCTGTCTTATCCCCTTTTATCCCTAAATGTGGAACAAGTCGGTTAAGAACCTGCTTTGCTGAAATTTTTCCATACCCGATATTGGCCAAAAGATCGTCTACGCTGTTTAATGAAAATCTATGGACTACATCTAAAAAATGCTCGTTACTGAAGTGTTTGGTTAAATTTAAATTAAATTTTTTAAGCTCTTTTTCCAGGATGTCTCTTCCGATAGTTATACTCTCTTTCCTTTCTTCTCTTTTTATCCATTGCCTGATCCTGGTTTTGGCAGTGGATGTCTTTACAAACTTTAGCCAATCTTTACTGGGTTTTTGATTCTTGGAGGTAAGGATTTGAATGATATCTCCGGTTTTAAGCTGATGGGTTAAGCGAACGATTTTTTCGTTTACCTTAGCGCCTATACATCTGTTCCCAATCTCTGAATGAATATTGTAAGCAAAATCAATAGGAGTTGCTCCTCTGGGAAGTTCTTTTACCTCTCCTTTCGGTGTAAAAACATAGACCTCATTGCTGAAAAGATCCAGCCTTACTGTTTCTAAAAATTCCTTTGGATTGGTCAGGCTTTTCTGTGATTCCAGCAACTGCTTCATCCATGCATATTGAGTAGACGTTTCTTTGTCTGCTTCATATCCTTCTTTATATCTCCAGTGAGCAGCAATTCCCTCTTCGGCGAGTCTGTCCATATCCCATGTTCTTATCTGTATCTCCATTCTTTCACCCAGAGGGCTAATTACTGTGGTGTGCAAAGATTGATACATATTGGCCTTAGGTAGAGAGATATAATCTTTGAAACGACCTGCGACAGGGTTCCACATGGAATGGATTAGACCTAAAACCTCATAGCAGTCCTTTACAGAACTTACTATTATCCTGAAGGCCAGGATATCATATAACTGGTCTATATTCAGATCCTGCTCCATCATCTTTTGATAAATGCTATAAAAATGCTTATGTCTCCCTTTTATCGTGGCTTTTATATTGGCCTCACTTAATTTTTTGGATAAAATTTCTTTTATCTCTCTAATAAATTTTTCCTGCCCCTCTTGCCTCTGGGCAATGCCTACCCGTATATCCTTGTAAATTTTTGGCTCGAGATAAAAAAGAGAGAGATCCTCTAAGGTTGATTTCAGCCAATAAATTCCCATCCTTCCTGCAAGAGGTGCATAAATATCAATGGTTTCCCTTGCGATAGTTTCCTGTTTTTCAGGTGGTTGAAAACCGAGGGTCTGCATATTATGTAATCGATCCGCGAGTTTAACGAGAAGTACCCTAATATCAGAAGACATAGCAAGAATCATCTTTCGTATATTTTCTGCCTGCCGTGTCTCTTTGCTTAAAAAATGTATTTTGCTGATTTTGGTTACACCATCTACTATGCCTGCCACCTCTTTGCCGAATATATGTTCGATGTCTGATAACTCAGTTAATGTATCCTCGACTGTATCATGAAGAAGACCGGAGATGACACCAACTTCATCCATTTTCATTTTGGTAAGAATTCCAGCAACTTCTAAGGGGTGGGTAAGGTAAGGCTCTCCTGATAAACGGACTTGTCCTTTGTGAACTTGGGCAGAATAGACGTATGCCTTTTCAATCAGGCCTATATCTGCGATAGGATGATACGAGAGAATTTCTGAGGTTATATCATTTAAGCGAATCATAGAGGCTTTGAGCAACCTTCTTTATCGCTTCAGGGGTTTTGTCGATAGATAGTAATCTGAGGTCTGGCTTAGAACGTAATTTAATCTCAATAGAATCACTTTTAAGTGTTCGTAAACTGACCGTAACCCTTACGGGTATGCCTAAAAGATCAGCATCCTTGAGCTTGAAGCCTGGTCTTTCATTCCTATCGTCGAGAAAGACTGAGAGGCCCAAATTACTCAGATGCTGATATAAATTTTCTGCCACTTTTCTCACAGAGGCTTCATGTATTTCAAGGGGGAGGATGGTTACCTCAAAAGGAGAAATAGATATAGGAAATATAATACCGTTCTCGTCGCGACTCTGTTCAATAATTGCCGCAACGACTCTGCCGATACCTATACCATAACATCCCATAATAATCGGAGTCTCTCGACCATTCTTATCCAGAAAGTTAGCCTTAAGGGCGGTAGAGTATTTGGTCCCTAACTTAAAGACCTGGCCAACCTCTATTCCCTTACCAAATATGAGCTTCCCTCCACACCGAGGACACGGATCAGAGAAAGTTATCATTCTTAAGTCTGCATATTGCTCTATTTGAAAATCCCTGCCTTCATTTACATTGAGGACATGCTTATCCTTCTTATTTGCCCCCATCACCATATTTTTCATTTCCTTAATAGAAAAATCAGCAAGTATCCGCACCTTTAAGCCAATAGCCCCGGCAAATCCCATTGGGGCGCCAGTTACATCAAATACAGTTTCTGGATCTGCCATAGTAAGCTCTTGAACATTGAGTACATTTCTTAGTTTGGCTTCATTCAGGCCATGATCTCCTCTTACTAAAGCAGCTATTGGTCCAAGCTCAGTTTGATAGATGAGGGTTTTTACCAGTTTTTCAGGACCAATGGATAAAAATGTAGTCACCTCATCTATGGTCCTCATTTCAGGTGTATCTATGATTTGTAGGTCTTCTTCTTTCTCACTATTTTTAGAATCGGACTCCCGTATTACTACCTCGGCTTTTTCTAAATTTGATGCATAGTTACAATCTTGACAGCTTACAATGTCGTCTTCACCACTATCTGATAAGACCATAAATTCATGAGAAAAGCTGCCACCAATAGGCCCCGTATCTGCCTCGACTGCACGAAACTTTAGCCCGCATCTTTTAAAGATAACCTCGTAAGCGGCGTACATTTTTTCATAGCTCAGCCTGGAGCCCTCTTCATCTATGTCAAAGCTATAGGCATCTTTCATAATAAATTCCCGTGCTCTCATGATGCCAAATCTCGGCCGAATTTCATCCCGAAACTTCGTCTGGATCTGATACAGGTTAATAGGCAGTTGTTTGTATGAATGGATTTCCCTTCGCGCTAGGTCAGTAATTACCTCCTCGTGGGTAGGACCCAGGCATGATTCTCTTTTGTGTCGATCTTTGAACCTTAAAAGCTCTGGCCCATAATAATCCCATCGACCGCTTTCCATCCATAAATCACCTGGCTGTACCCCTGGAAGTAAAAGTTCAATAGCGCCAGCCCTATCCATCTCTTCCCTGACAATAGCTTCTGTATTCTTTATGGCTAATAGGCCATAAGGAAGATAGGCATAGATTCCCGCTGTTAGTTTTCTGATCATGCCAGCCCTGAGCATTAATTGATGACTTACGATCTCAGCCTCTGCTGGTATCTCTTTAATTGTAGGAATAAAGAATTGTGAATATCGTCTCGAAATAGATGTCATAATAAAAAATTGATTATTAACTATTGTTGATTGAAAACTAAAAATATTTAATCGAAAATACTTATTCGTTTATCATTTTTCGAACTTCTTCAATAAGCACCCTGGCAAGATCCGGCTCTGGAACTTTTTTAACCACCCTACCCTTCTTAAATAATGTACCGTAGCCTTGTCCTCCAGCAATACCAACGTCAGCCTCTCTTGCCTCACCAGGTCCATTTACAACACACCCCATAATAGCTACTTTAATAGGGGTTATAGTCTGAGCCAGATCATGTTCAATTTTATCAACCAATGTAAAAAGATCTATTTTACATCTTCCACATGTAGGGCAGGATATAATTTCCGCTCCCCTCTGTCTTAAACCCAGGGCCTTTAAAATTTCATATGCAACTCTCACCTCTTCAACTGGATCATGCGTGAGAGAAACTCTAATCGTATCTCCAATACCCTCTAATAGCAATAACCCTATGCCTATAGAGTTTTTAACAGTCCCTGATATGAGAGTCCCGGCCTCGGTTACGCCTAAATGTAAAGGATAATCAACCTTCTGGCTTATAAGTCTGTATGCAGATATTGTTTGCAAGACATCTGATGATTTCAGTGAAATCTTAATTAAATGGAAATCTAAATCCTCCAGGAGCTTTACATGACTCATGGCGCTCTCAACCATGGCTTCTGGTGTTGGATGATTATATCTTTTTAAAATAGCCTTGCTAAGAGAGCCAGCATTGACCCCAATCCTTATAGGGATAGAGCAGCTGCGAGCAGCAGCAACAATTTCTTTAATTTTTTTCTTTCCACCAATGTTTCCTGGATTCAATCTTAGCCCATTCGCACCGTTTTCTATAGCTGCCAAGGCAAGCTTATAGTCAAAATGAATATCGGCAATAATCGGAATAGATACTTGAGATTTTATCTCTTTAAGCGCAGAGGCGGCTTCCATGTCTGGCACCGCCAGGCGAACAAGTTCACAGCCAGCACTTGCTAATCCTTCTATTTGTTTTACTGTAGCGGCTACATCCTGAGTGGGGGTATTGGTCATGGACTGTACCACTACTGGAGCGTCACCGCCTACCTTAACTCCACCTATATTTATTTGTCTGCAAAAACGTCTCTTCATTGTCCGCCCTTTTCACACCCAAACTAACTAAATAGATA
>CAZBBQ010000037.1:0-10769 GCA_964489745.1 uncultured Desulfobacteraceae bacterium | reverse complement strand
CAGCGATTTTTTCATGATATTAGGTATCATCGGGAACGCTACCGCCAATTCATTGGCATTTCCTTTGCCATCCTTGTCAGCGTTATAGGCAAGCCGAATGAACTGTTGTTTTTTGCTGGTGGAGTACTGGTTTTCCTGGGTATAGCAGTGCGACTATGGTCATCAGGACATATTAAAAAGAACAAGGCCCTTGCAACCGATGGGCCTTATGCCTTTGTCAGGCATCCTCTCTATGTGGGCAATATTACGTTGGGATGTGGTTTCGCCCTTGCCTCCAGCTTATGGTGGAGCTTCCCCCTGTTGATACTTATCTTGCTTGTTTTTTATCCTCAGGCCATCCATCGAGAAGATGAAAACCTTCATCGCATGTTTAAAAAGGATTGGGAGCAATGGCGTAAAGAAACGCCGGCGCTTATTCCACGCATTAGTCGTTATCGGGAAGCACAAGGCGGAAGGTGGTCGTTTATGCAAAGCCTGCGACAAAACGGCGAGCCCATTATTGCCTTATTTCTGCTATTTTGGCTTTTCTTCCTTTCACTTGGTCTGCATTAAATCTTCCAGTTGAACCGATGTTTAGAGATATGAACAACATTGCAGAAAACGAGCTCCTTGAGTGGATCAGGAGAAGCATTAAAACCAGAACGAACATTTTTAGCTGCGGTTACCAGGGCAATGTCTATCTATATGAAGGCAAAGGTCGACGTCTCATTATTAAGGCTCCTATTGGATGGGGATTAGGCAGACTCATTCGCCGGGCGATGTTACGCAATGAGTACAGGGTGTATTCCAGGTTATCTGGAGTGACTGGCGTACCGCGCTGTTACGGACTTCTCGGTGGGTGCTACTTAGTGCTCGAATTCATTGATGCGATTCCGAGATATAAGGCTCGGATTACAGACCGTGTCATGTTCTTCGAATCTCTCTTGAACTTGATAAGAGATTTACACAAGGCAGGTGTGGCGCATATGGACCTGAAGAAAAAGGACAACCTTCTTGTCGTAGAAGGACATACTCCCTTTGTTATTGACTTTGGTGTAGCTGTTATCAGGAAATCGAGTTTTGCACCTCTCAATCACTATCTCTATGATCTTGCAAAGAAATTTGATTTCAATGCCTGGGTAAAGCTGAAATATGACGGCAGGTATGAAAAAATGATTACGGAAGATAAAAAATACTTCAACAGAACAGTTATTGAAAAGGTGTCGCGCTGGAGTAAGGATACATATCTGGATATTAAAAAAGCCCTTAAAGGCAAGCGATAATAATGCCAATTATTGAAGCATGGGTATGCCAATTAAGCACTACGGAAATTAATGCCTGAATTGGATATCAAAGAGGTTCTTATATCTGCCATTTGCGGCAATAAGTTTCTCATGAGTGCCTGACTCAACAATTGTGCCTTGCTCCAAAACATAGATCATATCAGCCCTTCTGATTGTATTCAGACGATGGGAAACAATAAAAACAGTCCTTTGTCCAAGAAGATGTTCTATAGCCTCCTGGATAAGAAGCTCACTTTCTGGATCAAGCGCTGAGGCAGGCTCATCAAGTATTATAATAGCTGGATTCTTAAGCATAGCCCTGGCTATGGCGATTCTCTGTCTCTGCCCCCCAGAAAGGAGTGTTCCTCTATCACCGACAATTGTTTCATACTTCTTTGGAAAGGACATGATAAAATCATGGGCCTGGGCTGTTTTGGCTGCATTTTCAATTTGTTCTTTTTTAAAATAATCTCCATTATAGTTGATATTATTGGCTATGGTTTCATGAAAAAGGAGACTCTCTTGACTTACTGTCGCAATTTGACCTCGCAGAGATTCCAGTGTTGCATCCTTGATATCCATTCCGTCGATGGTTATAGATCCAGATTGAACATCATAGAAACGGGGAATGAGATCCAAGAGAGTGCTTTTACCTGCCCCGGTTGAACCAACAAAAGCTACCATTTTCCCTGCATTAACTGTAAAAGAGATGTCACGCAGGATAAATTTTCCTGGTTCGTAGCAAAAATCAACATGAGAGAATTCTATTGTATTCTTTAGTCTCGGCATGACCCTTGCGTTTGGCTTATCCTGTATACTTGGCACAGTATGCATTATATCAAAGACCCTTCTGGTTGCACCCTGAAGCGTTCGTAAGTTAATATTTATCGCGGCCAATTTTTTAATAGGAGCGTATGCTGCTGAGAAGGCATACAGCATCGAAATAATTTCCCCTAATGTATGATTGAAGTAAACTTTTCCTATCAGCAAGATGCCTGGTACAATCAAGAATACACTTGCATCCATCATAGGACCGATACCGAGCTGCCACCTATTCCAGTGCATAACCCTTTTATACAGATTATCAGCAAGCTTTCTAAACATAGCGGATTCATAGTTACCCCTGCAGAACCCCTTTATGACTTTGAGTAGCAAGAGAATTTCCTGATAGCTTGATGTTACCTCGGCCGTTGCATCCTGCACTCTGATAGAATGTTTTTTTACCTTACGTCCAAAAAGCCTGACCAGACCAACAATTAGAGGGCCAGAAATAATAACCAATAGTGTAAGTTTATAATTCATCAAAATGAGATAGGCGATAAAGATTATTACTGTTAAAGGATGTTGTACCAGACCAATAATAATATTGCTTATATAGCCCTGCATTACTGTCAGGTCTGCCGTAGCCCGTGCAATAAGCTCGCCACTCTTGCGTTTATGATAAAAGGTTAAGGGTAGCGCGATGAACTTTTCCGCAAGATCAATCCGTAAAGATTTAATTGCTCTATTTGAGAAGGCCGCTCCTGTAAGTTCACTTAAATAACGGGTAATAGATTTAAAGATCACTGAAATGAAGGCAACACCAGCAAGAAGGATAAGCAAGTGGTTTGGTGAGATTCCCTCTACTATAGTCAATTCTGTTTTCTTGAATGATAATGGGTAGTGGAATGTGAGCCAGGGAATTGTCCAGTTAACAGGATCGCTTGCCCTGTTCATTCCTTCGTCAACAAGGGGTTTAAGGAGGTAGGCAGGGATTAAAATAAATAAGGATGACATGGCGCTCAGGATAATTGCCAATAGTATCAATCCCCGATGGGCCTTCACATAGGTAGCAATATCCTTGCCGAGAATTTTATCTAACATTTATCAAAGGTGGGAAATTGGAGTGTTGGAGTAATGGAGTATTGTGCATGCCCTGACCAATGTTTCATTGTTTCCATCTCTCCATTCCTCCATCTCTCCATTGCCCTGCTTTGCTCAACAAGGAAGATATCTTACACTGCATCGATATATCGAGAAATCACGATCCTCTGAACTTCACTGGTTCCTTCACCAATCTCTAATAGCTTCTGATCGCGATAAAATCTCTCAACATCATATTCTTTCATCAGTCCATACCCACCATGCAGCTGAACAGCTTGGTCAGCACACCTACTCATAACCTCAGAGCAGTATAATTTAGCCATGGCAGCAATTTTTGCAAATGGCTGCTCATTGTCTCTTAGCCAGCAGGCCTTATAAAGCAGTAGCCTTGCGCATTCTATCTCTGTAGCCATATCTGCCAATTTAAAGGCATTAACCTGAAATGTCGATATTGGCTTACCAAACTGAACCCTCTCTTTAGAATATTTGAGGGCCAAATCAAAGGCTCCCTGTGCTCCTCCTAAGCCCATTGCGGCAATGGAAAGCCTGCCTCCATCCAGGGTTCCAAGCATTTGATGAAAACCATCGCCTATTGGACCCAAAAGGTTTTCTTTTGGCACTCTGCAGTCATCAAAATATAGTTCAGCCGTATTGGATGCTCGCCACATGAGCTTACCATGCATGGTCCTTGACTCAAAGCCTGGGGTACCATCTTCTACGATGATTGAAGTGAGTTCTCGCTTTCCATCTTTTCTGATACCTGTCCTCGTCAATGGTATAACGCCAGCAGTAATGTCAGATGAACCGTTGGTAATAAATATCTTACTCCCATTTATAACCCATTCGTCCCCATCAAGAACAGCAGAGGTCTGTGAATTTCCAGCATCCGATCCGGCATTAGGCTCAGTCAGTCCAAAGGCCCAGAGAGTTTCACCGCTACATGCCTTTGGAAGATACTTTTTTTTCTGTTCCTCATTTCCGTAATAATAAAGCGGTCCTATACCCAGGGAATTGCCGGCAGCGACGGTAGCAGCATGAGAGCCATCAACCCTGGCTATTTCTTCGGTAGCGATAATATAGGAGACATAATCCATTCCCTGGCCTCCGTATTCTTCATCCACAAACATACCAAAAAGACCAAGATCTGCCATGGCCTTCATGGTATCATAGGAAAACTCCTCTTTCTCGTCCAGTTCCCTGGCGACAGGTCGTATCTCTTTTTCAGCAAAATCCCTTACAGATTTTCTTAAGATCTCATGTTCCATTGATAATGAAAAGTCCATAAATGCTCCTTTTGTTTAAGATTATCAACTACCATTGTCTTAAGTTATTCTTGAAAAAGAATACTTAAGCCTCTTGTATCAGTCAAGCCAAAAGTTTTATGCCCTCTTTAGAGTTTCTTTAATTTTTTCATAGATACCATGAGAATTGTCGCAGCCGGCTATAACTGTAACATCAGGTCCCAAAGGAGCCCACTGCAAGGGATCGCTGGCTTTAAAGAGAGCGGTGGTCTGGGTACCAAGCATTGCTGAAAGGTGCGTTATCCCGCTATCGTGTCCAAGGTACAATGAGGCATTTTGGAGCAGGGATAAAAGTCTCTCTTTTGGGGGGGAAAAAGTAATTTTTATGTCTGGTCCGGATAATTCTCTGATAGCGATTTGATGCCATTCCTCTTCAGCCGGCCCCAAGAGGAGTATCTTTGTGTGAAATATATTAAACGCAGTGTCCCTTATTAGGTTGATCCAGAATTCGGCAGGATAGTTTTTTCCCTTACTTCCAGACCCGGGGTGAAAAACAACCGTGCCTTCTGATTGTGAGGATCCATTTTGTTTAAGCAGAGGCCTGATTTTGGCCTGTTCTATGGAACTCTCCGGATTAAGGGGGAGCCCAGATTTTTTGAGGCATGATGCCAAGTATAATGCGACGTGAATTTTTTCTTCCCGTGGTGGAAATGGCGGAAATAAAAAGACAGGTATGTGATTCAGGCACTTTCTTAACCCTTTTTCTGCTAAGCCATCGGGATCACTTAGAAATGCTATAACCCTGTCAACATCTGGGATAGAGAGATCCTTGCACCGGGGGTTTTCAATAAACAGATTATGCCATCCGTGATTTTCAAAATCCAGGCAATCCTTCAAGAAAGATCTTAAAAAGTCTATTCCCGGCCTTCTCCCCAATAGGGTTAATGCCACGGTATCTGCTATTTGATAAAGCGCAGGAGCCAGCAAAAGAGTATCACCAAGGGAACTTGGCCTGATAATAAGTGTCCGTGGGAAATCCGGTGTTTTCTGTTGGGATCTTGGTAAATGTCTATTGATGTTAGCCTTGATATTCGATATCACCGCATGTTCCTGAGACGGAGCTTACTATATTGATCCAGGTCAATCGCTTTATGCAAAGTGAACCTGACAGTATTGAGATCTTGCCAATTACAGTGTCCCTATCCAGAGCACAATGGCAAGACTTCTGTTTTCGTTGGTGATGCTCTGTTTTTTTGGATCTGAAAAGTAATGAACCGTGTCTCCCCTTTTTAGGTAGATGGCAGCCTCACCGTGATCGAGCTTCAGGGAGCCTTTGAGTATGGATAAAATTTCCTGCCCGTTCTTGAGATTTTTGCGCACCGGAATCGTTTTGCCTGGCTCAATAACGAGGATGGCGCTGTCAATAACCTTTCTGGTTTCAGGCGTGAAGAAACGCTGGGTTGTAAATCCTGTGTGGGGGATGTCAATATCATCCCAATCGGATCTGCGTATCAAAACCAATTTTTCTTGTTTATTTTCCTGGTTTAAGATATCACCGGCCTTCACACCAATTGCGTTGCAGATATTTAAGAGGGTATCCACTGAAGGAGAATTCACGTCGTTCTCAACTTGGCTCAGGAAACCTTCGGATATTCCCGCTTTTTCTGCTACCGCCCTCAATGTGAGTCTTTTTTCTTTTCGATATCTGCGAATCAGTGAACCGAGATTCATGGAAGATTTCTCCTCATTAGGACTCGAAAAAATGCAGCCCAAGGGAAAAGAGATTTTGCATTTAATAAAGATTTGACATTAATTAATATTTAGTATATAGTAATATTTACTAATGTCAAGTGTCTTTATCAGAAAAACCCTTCTGTGAATAGGGAGACTGATTACTGGATTCCTTTTCACAGTTCCTATTGAAAGGAGGTATGTTATGAAAGGACCAATACGATTGGTCAGGTCTGATAAGATTGCAGAATATAAAAACCTTGGCTCCATATATGAATGGTCTGAGGGTAAGGCATATCTTATGATTGACCAGGTCGCATACAAAGGAAAGGTTGGCGCTGTCCTGTATTATTATAATCCACCTGTTCATCAGGTTGGAAACCCAGGGCTCGATGCCTATTTAGAGGGTTTAGATAGAGTTTTTGAGAAAAGGAATGAGTGTGAATTTCTTATCCTCTATGGAGCCAATGATCCTGTGCATGCAGGTGGGGATCTCAAGGAAAGCCTGACCAGACTGGATAAAACCTTAGAGATGAAAAAAGAGAAAGAGACAAGCGGTGCTTCTCCAGAGGAGGTAGACCGGCTCTTTGAATGGGCGGATGATAGGTTAAAGAAAGGGATTGGCCTCCATGGAAGCATTAGAAAAATTGCTTCCTATATTAGGGTCATTTCTGTTTGCGGAGGAGGAACACGGTTTGGGGGTTCAGCAGAGATTCCCTTGATGGCCGATTTTTTAGTCGGTGATTCCAGGAGCGGGATGTGTTTTAGTGAAGCCACAATTGGTCTTATTCCAGGGTGGTCAGGAATAGCTAGAACATTGGTTAAGGCCGGACCGCTCAATGCTGAATATATGGCCAAGACATCAAAGGAGATAAAGGCCGACCAGCTAAAAGCAATTGGAACCTATAATGTAGTGGTAGATATTCCCTTTCCCTTTCCAAAGAGGCAGAGAACTGATGATCCTGAGGCCGATAAAGTAAAATATCAGGCAGATTTAGAAACCCATAATAATGAGACAGGAATGCTTTTACTCCCAAAGGGATTAGAGCTTGGCATTTGCCCGGCAGAAGAGCTGCCAACAGTGGGTGATCAAGACAGAGAAATCCTTGCCACAAAAGAAGATATATCTGTTGAGGTAGCCAGAAGAATAAATCCTGAAAATTACTCTGACCTCTGGGGGAAACCCTTGCGAGAGGTAGCCAAAGAGATGGCCACAATGGGGAGACCATTGGCACCCCAATCCATAGAGGCTTTAAACAGTCTTATCGAAAATTATGATCCATCACAATTTGATGAAAATGCATTTGTTGAAAAAGAGATGAAGTCAGATGCGCGGCTTTACAGGGACCCTCGATTCCGAGCAGGTCTAATAGCAACCCTTGAACAAAAAGTTGGTGATTATAGATTATGGGAGGAAAAATGAGATGAGACAATATTTTCAAAAAATGAGTCCAATTGGAAGAGAATTAAGAGAAAATGAGAGAAAACAGGGAAAGGCCAATACCATTGAGATATTGAAGGTTGAAAAGGATATAGCTGAGGCCATAGAGAAAAGAAAGATGGCTGGCCTTCCGGTTGAAAAACTTCACAAAAGAGGAGAAAAGACAGCCTGGGAAAGAATTGAGCTCTTAGTTGATCCCGGTACATTTGTACCATTAAATAGTCTCTATGACCCTGAATTCAACCAAGAGGGGTCAACCGGCGTGGTAACTGGTTTGGGCAAGATATCAGGCAGATACGGTGTAATCATTGCCTCGGACAATAAAGTCCTTGCCGGGGCCTGGATTCCAGGTCAGCGGGATCATATTTTTCGGGCCCAGGATATTGCCGAACGTTTGAACATTCCCCTTGTCTGGATACTTAATTGCAGCGGTGTGAAATTAACTGAGCAGGAAAAGGTATACGCTGGCAGGAGATCCGGTGGAAGGGCATTTTTCAGACATGCTGAGCTGGAACAGGAGGGCATACAGGTGATTTGTGGTATGTATGCCACAAATCCTGCTGGTGGTGGATATCATGCAATAAGCCCGTCTATTATCTTAGCTCATGAAAAAGCTAACATGGCTGTAGGTGGTGGAGGTATAGTCGGTGGAATGTCTCCCAAAGGAGGATTTGATCTCGAGGGTGCGGAGACCTTAATTGAAGCAACACGAAAGTTTAAACAGGTTCCTCCTGGGGGAAAGAGCATTCACCATGATGTCACCGGTTTTATGCGGGAGGTATTTGATACCGAGGAAGGTGTTCTGGAGGCTGTAAAAAAATATATGGCGGGTATGCCCATGTATGAGCCATCGGTGTTTAGGGTCGCAGAACCTGCTGATCCGATTTATTCAGCAACCGATCTTAATTATATTGTTCCCTTTGAGCAAAAGAGGACCTATAGCATTGAACAAGTGCTGGCCCGCGTTTTTGATGGAAGCGAACACATGGAATACAGACCAGAGTATGCTCCTGAAGTGTATTGCGGGCTTGCCAAGATAGACGGGTTTCTGGTTGGCGTTATTGCCAATAGGCAGGGTTTTTTGGGTAAGGGGTATCCCCATTATGCAGAGAATCAATATCTGGGTATAGGGGGCAAACTTTACAGAGAAGGTCTTATAAAAATGAATGAGCTGGTCATGTTCTGCGGCAGGGATAGAATACCTATGATTTGGGTTCAGGATACAAGTGGTATCGATGTTGGCGACATTGCTGAGAAGGCAGAACTTCTTGGGCTTGGACAGTCACTTATTTACTCTATTGAGAGTTCAGGACTTCCTATGATGTGCGTTGTTTTGAGAAAAGGAACAGCTGCTGCCCATTACATAATGGGAGGGCCCCAGGCAACCAGAAATAATGCCTTTACTATTGGTGTACCTACTACCGAAATATATGTAATGCATGGAGAAACTGCCGCCGCCGCTGCTTTTTCAAGAAGGTTAGTAAAAGAAAAGGATGCAGGCAACCCCCTTGAACCGGTGATTGATAAAATGAATGCCCTTGCTCAACAGTACTATGATCAGTCAAGGCCTACATACTGTGCAAAGGCTGGTTTGGTGGACGAGGTTGTTCCTATGACACAAATGAGGGATTATTTTATCGCATTTGCAAGGAGCTGCTACCAAAATCCAAAGAGTATCTGTCCGCATCATCTGATGCTGACACCACGATCCATCAAGGGATAGGAAGGAGGGCCACAATGAGCAAATATGATATTTTTACAGTGAACCAACGGATGCCGAAAAAGGTAAACCTGGCAGAGATAAGCATCAGGGATGGCATTCAGCATGAGGAGGTGTGGATTCCGACTGCAGCAAAGATATATTACCTCCAAGAGCTTGCCTTTGCCGGGGTGACGAGACTTGAGGTGACCAATTTAGGAAATCCACGAGGCATGCCTCAGTTTAAGGATGCAGAAGAGGTACTTCAAGGAATCAGGAGTGAGATCTTTGAAAAACGTCTTACTAAACGAAATATCAATAAAGAGGCGATTGAATGGACCGCGATAACCATCAGGGAACCATCAGTGGACAGGGCGATTGAGCTGAAAGAAAAGGGCTATGGCCCTGACAGACTCCTGATGATGGTCTCAACCGATGAGGAGCATCACTTTGCAAACTCTGGCACTACCCTGCCTATGTACTGGAAGGAGGCGGAGCGGTGTATCAGAAAATGCAAGGATGCAGGCATCAAGATGTGTGGCACCGTGAGTACGATTTGGGGCAGCCCCATATCAGGCCCAACCAAATTAGAGGATGCAGTCGAGTTTACCAAGCGGTGGCTCTCTATTGGTGCCGATGATATTGAGCACGCAGACCATGATGGCTCTGCCCCCCCTGATCAGGTATACCGGTACTTCTCCATGATTCTCGATGCAATTCCCAACCCCGATTTACATGTGGCCCATTTTCATGTTACCAGGGGCTGGGGACTGGCAAATGTCCTGGCTGCCCTTCAGGCAGGTGTCGAGATCTTTGAGGGAACCATAGGCGGAACTGGTGGACAGCCCACGAATTTCCTTGACAGGACCCCTGTACCAGGGACCGGTTCCTATTACTATAAAGACCCAAATGTCGTCGGACTGGTTACCTTTGAGGATATGTGTGTGATGCTCGATGAGATGGGTGTTGATATTGGAGGGATTAATATCGAGAGGATTTTAGAGATTGGCACCTTAATGGAAAAGACAATTGGGCGACGGTTGCGGTCAGAGTCAATTCTGAATGGCAGGATTCCAAAGGAGCCCAGAGAGGAATTCAAACGGCCAAAGCTGCACGCTGATAAGAAAAAGTTCGGTGAGCAGCCCGGTCAGGTGATACCAGAGGGATGGCCAGACAAGGCAAAGGTGCCCCAGGAGGTGTTGATAAGAAAGTAATTTCTATAAATGGGACGCAGACTCTCTTGTCCGCCAAAGGTCGGGGCGGACGGGCAGGTTTGCGTCCTGATATCAAAATACTTTTCTGAAAATCTACAAACCTCCATCTGCTTGATATCACTCACAGGCAAGTAATATCTCTTTATTTCATTTTCTATCCGTCCATCCTCAAACCTCTAACACAATCCCAACTCATCATTCCCTGGCCCAGACCCGCCTGCCGGATGGCGGGCAGGCCTGACTTGTAATGAGTTAATTCTATAGGCTCAACTCATGAAATATTACAGCAATAATATCGTATTCCATGCAATTTGCGCC
>CAZBBQ010000036.1:0-10852 GCA_964489745.1 uncultured Desulfobacteraceae bacterium | reverse complement strand
TATCCAATTTTTCTGCGCCAGTATATGGCATGGCATCGATAAATTCAATCCGCTCGGGCAGCTGAAGCACAAAAATTTCCTGCTTTTTGAAATTTTTATTATGAGTTTGAGTTTTTCAGATTTTAAAAAAAAGACATATGGATTATTTTTGATTTTTTTCCTAGGACATTATCTTATCCATGAGTACGCCGATTCCCTTTGACACCTTTTCTTTAGGCGCTATTTTTAAAAGCATGTTGAGAAAGGCTTGAGCAGAGGGCGAAAGGTGCTGATCCTTGTGGTATGCAATACTCACATCGAGAAAGATCTTTTGACTTTTCATAGAGACAGTGACAAGTTTTTTCTCACTCAATTCATTGGTTACAGCTGCCTTTACTAAAAAAGAGATCCCGTCACCACGCATTACAAGCTGTTTGATAAATTCTGTATTGCTTGTTTCCATCAAAATATTCGGGGTGAGAGAATTTTTTGTAAATAATTCAGTCACTAGTCTTCTTGTGCCTGATCCATTTTCTTTCATGATTATCGGCTCTCTGGCAAGATCTTGGATTGATATTATCTTTTTAGCTGCAAGTTTATGGTGAGGGGATAGTATAACAAGCATTTCTTCCTGGCTGAAGGGGATAAAACAGATATCAGGGTTTTCCTCTAGCTTTGCGATGATTACGATTTCGTTTCCAAAATCAAGCAGACTGTTAGTCATGTCGAGAGAGCTGCCTTCATCAAGATAGATTTTAATGTGGGGATAGGCCTCATGGAAGCTGGATATGAGGGAAGGCATAAAATAGCGTGCATAGGTTTTGGTTGTACCAAGCCTCAGAATACCCCTCTTTAACTTTCTCATATCTTCGATTACGCTATCGATCTCCCTTTCATACTCAAAGATTTTTCGAGCATAATGATAAAGGGTTTCCCCTTCGTCTGTAAGATAGATTTTTCGGCCCTTTCTTTTGAAAAGTTTCAATTTACAGTAATCTTCAAATAGCTTTATCTGAACGCTCACAGCCGGTTGCGATATGTAAAGTCTATTGGCAGCTACGGTAAAATTGAGATTTTTAGCAACCTGATAAAAGTTCCTGAGTTGGTTAAAATTTATCATATCTTAAATAAATTTTATGGATCATATCTATTCATAATTAAAATTTATACCTACCATAAAAAAAAAGAGATTGACAGATTTATTATAAAAAGAAATGCTAAAAATTGTTGATAGACCTTTTTCAACAATTAGCTGTATTTATTTGCACCTTTACACGATTGACGCTCTCGGTGAAAAGGACGTGACTTTTTAAACCTACCCTTACTATTAAATGAATGTTTCATCTACCGTATCCCCACCATAGATGGCGGAGGTATCTCATGGGATGAATACATACTTTGCAAGTATGTTTGTTGCTGTTTATTTGAATTGATCTGTTTTTCTATTTCTTTCTTTCAATGTGCTATTTACAACGGACTACTGGCAATAAACGTTTTTCAACAATTTATATAACATTTTAAAAGGGGGGAATAAAAATGGCAGAGGAAAAAGCAGCAAGATTTCCGGATCCTCATGAGTTTCAGGTTCCATCGGAGCTTGAAGGCTGGGAAGAGATGTATCCATCCCACTATCTGTTTTCCAAGGAAAGGGGAGAATGGGAAAGCAAGCAATTCTGGTATCTGGACAAAATTCACGCCCCGGAGCCCGTGCCACCACTGGACCTGATTTTTCAGGAGGCATGGCAGATTTCACTTTCGCAATACACTACGAGGGTATTTTGTATACCCCCGGCTCAAGGAATCGCCCAACGGATGGTCGGGCCATACATGTACATATGTGCGGTGAATCCCCCGCCCGATGAAGTAATCGGGGAGAAGGCTCAGTATTTTGAGAAGCGGGTGTTCTATGTGTTCGAGCACTACGATGAACTGTGGGATAAATGGCTGACCAAATTTAAGGCCCTGGGCGAGGAGATGGTAGCGGTGAGGATACCAAAGGAGTTACCGAAATTCGTTCCAGAAGATCAGGTCTTGCCTGCTCCCAGGGGATATTATGCATCCTATGACATTCTCGAAAGCTTTAATAACCTTGTAAATCAAATGTTTAAGGGTTGGCAATACCACTTTGAGATGCTTAACCTGACATACCTTGCCTACCTTATGTTCGGTGATGTTTGTAGGAAGCTCTTTCCAGGGATTAGTGAGAGCGCCATTGGCAAGATGGTGGCCGGTGCTTATGTGTCTATGTTCCGACCTGAAGAGGAGCTTTGCCAGCTATCCAGATTAGCCGTCTCCCTGAGTGGGGTGGCAAACATCCTTAAAGGCGAGGGAACAGCGGATCAGAAGATTGCAGAGCTTGGAAAGTCAGAGGACGGGAAGAAGTGGCTTGAGGCTTTTGATAAGGCTAAAGACCCTTGGTTCTATGTATCATGCGGCAGCGGCTGGTTCCATTATGAGGGGAGCTGGATCAACAGCCTAGATATTCCTTACAGCTATATCAAGAGCTATGTGGAACGGTTGGAAAAGGGAGAGACAATTGAGCGGTCTTTGGATAAAGTCGATAAAGAAAGAGATGAGACCGTTGCAAAGTACCGTGAGCTGATTCAAAGCGACGAAGACAGGGATGCCTTTGATAACGCCTACAATACTGTCAGAACCATTTACAGGTATGCTGAGGACCATCTCTTCTGGGTGGAGCACTGGTTCCATACTATATGGTTTGCAAAGATAAGGGAGTTCGGCAGTCTCCTAGTGGACAACGGCATGATAAATGAAGTGGATGACATATTTATGTTCAACCGCTACGAGATACCAGAGCTTCTCACTGAGGTGGCTACCGGTTGGGCCTTGGGGGTGGATATACCTGTAAGGGGCGATTATTATAAGGCCAAGGTTGACAAGCGGAGGAAGATTCTGAAGGCAGCAAGTGAGTGGAACCCGAGCCCGGCGTTAGGTGTTCCGCCCGAAGAAGTGGCAGAGCCTTTCACCATCATGTTGTGGGGTGTCACCACCGATAAGGTAAAGGAATGGCTCAAGGGTATGGGAGAGGTCAGGCCTGAGGATGTGTCTGAGCTCAAGGGTTTTGCTTCTTCGGCAGGCATTGTTGAAGGCCCGGCAAAGGTACTCAAGCGCCTCAAGGATATCGTGGACCTTAAAGAAGGAGAGATCATGGTTTGTCCTACCACCAATCCTTCCTGGGCCCCGGTTTTTACCAAGGTCAAGGCCGCAATTACTGATATCGGCGGGCTTACCAGCCATGCGGCTATTGTATGCAGGGAATATGGTCTTCCAGCCGTGACCGGCACTGGGGTTGCTACCTCAATTATCAAAACCGGGGATATTATAAAGGTAGATGGGGATACTGGTGTAGTTACCATTGTTAAACGAGCGAATTAAACACTGTAGCAGGTTAGGTGGTACAATACGTTTGGAATGGGTGATGGATTGGAACCAGCAACCAAACCCATTCCAAACCCTTTGAAATTGGAGAGAGAGATGGACTACACCCTGGATTTCGAGGAGTTAAACAAGAATTCGCTTCAAATGGTTGGAGGAAAAAATGCAAGCTTAGGTGAAATGATTGGGGCCGGCATACACGTCCCACCAGGATTTGCTGTAACCACTGACAGCTACCTTCGCTTCATAACCGATACAGGAATAAAGGATGCAATCTTTCAGGCCCTTTCTGGGTTGAGTGTTGATGATGTTGAGGCCCTCAATAACGCGAGCGCCGAAGTCCAAAATTTAATCAATAATGCCCCCATGTCTGGTAATGTTCGGGCGGCCATAGAAGAAGGGTATACCCGACTTTGCACAAAGTGTGTTGTTGAAATAGTTCCCGTGGCGGTACGTTCCAGCGCAACGGCAGAGGATCTGCCCACGGCAAGCTTTGCCGGGCAACAGGACACATACCTTTGGGTTGAGGGAATAGAAAAGGTTATCGACAGTGTTCAGCGTTGCTGGGCCAGCCTGTTTACGCCGCGCGCCATCAGTTATAGAATCAAGAACGACTTCTCCCATGAAAAGGTGTTGATTAGTGTCGGCGTGCAGAAAATGGTTAATTCAAGGACGGCCGGGGTTATGTTTACTATTAATCCGACTGATGGGGACCCATCCAAGGTTGTCATTGAAGGAAGCTGGGGATTGGGAGAGACAGTGGTGTCCGGTTCCGTCAATCCTGACAAGTTTGTCGTGGATAAGGTGTTATTAGAGATAAGTGATAAGACTATATCAACGAAGCATATTCAATGTGTGTATGATCCTGACAGGGGAGAGGTTGTAAATGCCGATGTAGAACCAGATGTGCAGTCTAAATGCTGCATGGGAGACTATGAGATAAAAGAGCTTGTAACAATAGGCAAGGAGATTGAAAAACACTATGGACGTGCCATGGACATAGAATGGGCCATCGATAAGGACTTTTCTTTCCCGGAAAGTGTTTTTATTGTACAGGCCCGTCCGGAGACCGTCTGGAGCCAACGCAAGAAAGAGTCTGTTATTGGGAAAAAGAGCGGCTACCAATTATTGATGGAACAGGCTATGAAACGGATCAAGATTAGTTAATGTTAGTTGTCCATGGTCCGCAGTCCGCTGCCAAAACAGGGAAACTGTTTTTCAACAACTGACAACGGACACTTGGAACCTACAGGAGGAAAAGAATATTTATGAAAGATATTAGAGACTTTATTGCAAAATGCGAAGAAGAGGGAATTTTACACAGGATTAAAGCACCGGTTGATGTTAATCTTGAACTCTCTCATACGGCCAAAATTAATGAAGAAGCTGGCGGACCAGTGCTCCTATTTGAGAATCTCAAGGGATATGATATTCCGGTCCTGATCAGCGCTTGTACGACACCCAAAAAAATGGCTGTGATTTTGGATCAACCGAGTGATTATTCCATGTGCCAGTTATCCAGGGAATGGATGAAATTGACCACTAAGGAGCTTATCAAGCCACGAGCGATTGACGCCCCACCAGTAATGGAGAATGTCATCGAGGGGAAGGATGTCAATGTCAACAAATTCCCTGCGCCCTTCTTCTATCCTATGGACGGAGGACGCTATATAGGAACCTCTGCCTTTCTAGTCACCAAAGACCCAGAAACCGGGTGGACAAACTTAGGCACATACCGGATGCAAATCTTAGATGATAATCACGTTGGGGTCCAGATAATAAAAGGGAAGCATGGCGATATGATGATGAAACAGTACCAGGCTATGGGGAAAAAGATGCCCGCTGCTGCAGTAATCGGTTGTGATCCTATATTATTTTTGGTGTCCAGCACCCTGGTATCGGCCCAGACAGATGAATATGATATCGCCGGCGCATTAAGGGGTGAACCCGTAGAGATTTTTGAAAGTGATTTTACAGGCTTGAAATTTCCAGCTCATGCAGAGATTATCCTTGAGGGGGAAATCGATCCTGAGAACTTGAAACCAGAAGGCCCACTTGGAGAATATACAGGTTATTACTCAGGTAGCAAGGGAAAGGATTTTCCTAAACCCTGTCTTGAAGTAAAAAGGATCATCCACCGGAATAACCCCATATTCTGGTCAACCACTGTGGGGAAACCAATAAACGATATACATATGATTCAATCCCTCAACCGGACTGCTACCCTATGGACAGATTTGGAAACCATGCGGGTTCCAGGTATTCAGTCGGTTTATATACCTGCCAATTCTGCAGGTCGATTTTGGGCCATTGTCTCGGTTAAGACCATGTATCCTGGTCATGCCAATCATGTGGGGAATGCGGTCATTGCTACCACCACCGGTCACTATGGCCTGAAAGGGGTGATTGTTGTTGATGATGATATCCCTGCCGATGACTGGGATCGGGTGATGTGGGCTCTTTCGGTACGGTATAGTCCTTATAGGGATACAGAGATAATAAAGCGGGGCCGTGCTACACCGCTTGATCCCTCTCAACACATCAAAGAAAGAGATATTGTATCGAGAATTATCATGGATGCAACCACCCCTTATGAATGGGACGAAAAACCGGTTGAGATAGTCATGGATAAAAAGATGACCCAACAAGTACTTAGTCGATGGAAGGAATTTGGGCTTTAGGACAGAAAACACCTTGATTATTTAGAAATTTCCCTTTTTCACCACTTTTCACACTCCCCCGTGCTGAATGTTCTCGATCTGTATGGTGGATAAAGAGAAGACAGGACTGGAATGCTCATTTCAAAAAGGAGTTGCTATTATGTCAGACAGCAATTTGTTAAAAGGCAAAAAAATTCTCATTGTGGATGATGAACCGGATATATTAGATGCATTGGAAGAGCTCCTATCAATGTGTAATGTTGTAAAAGCTTCCACATTTGATGAGGCAAAAGGGTTTTTGGAATCCCAAGATTTTGATATAGCAATTTTGGATATCATGGGTGTTAACGGCTATGGACTGTTGGATATTGCCAAACAGAGAAAAATAACAGCCATTATGTTGACAGCCCATGCATTTAGTCCTGATAATCTCGTAAAATCTATCAAAAAAGGAGCCACTTCTTATTTACCCAAGGAAGAAATAACGAATATCACAATTTTTTTAAATGATATATTAGAAGCTCAGGAAAGAGGGGAGAATCCTTGGGAACCCTGGCAGGAGAGGTTACCTTCTTCTTATTTTGAAAAGAGATGGGGCGCTGCATGGCAGGATACTGACAAGGAATTTTGGGAGAGATTTAGAGCCAGCATAAAAGAAAGGAAAAAGAATCGGCCCGGAAAAAACTGATTCGGTCAAATAAAATCGTATCTAATCAAAAAGAAAACAGTTTTACAAGCCTCAGGCTGGTTGAAGTCTACTCGATTTGGTGCAATTACATAAAATCTACTATAATTATACAAAAAGGAATTATCTCACTGAAATCTTATTTGAATTCAAGATATAAAATCCAATTCAAATTGAGAGTGAGCCTCATACATAGTAGTACGATTGGTTCAAAATAATGAAAAAATGCATTGCTATAGTTGGTACACTGGATTCAAAGAGTGAGGAGCATTTATTTTTAAAGGAAGCCATTGAATCAAGCGGATGCTCGACTATTACTATTGATGTTGGGACCACTGGTTTGTCTAAATTCTCACCGGATTTTTCTGTATCCAACTCAATAGTTACTAAGGATATGGATCGATCAGGTATGGTTGAAGCCATTGTAGAGAAGGCGAAAGAACTGGTATATGATCTTTATCATCAGGGAAAAATAGGAGCCATTATCTCTGCTGGTGGTGGGACAGGAACTTTTATGGGAACCTCGATTATGAGGGTTCTCCCTTTGGGGGTTCCTAAATTGATGGTTTCTACTGTGGCTTCTCGTGATATGTCTCAGACGATAGGCACCAAAGACATCACAATAATGCATAGCGTGGTAGATATGCTGGGGCTGAACTCCTTATCGCGACTCGTTTTATCAAGAGCAGCAGGGGCTGTTTGTGGAATGATGATAGAAAACAATAGCAGAGAAAACGAATTGCCGCGTATAGCATTATCCTTGTTTGGTTTTATCACAAAGGCAGCTGAAAACATCAAGTCTATCCTGGAAGACAATCATTTTGAAGTAATCCCTTTTCATGCAAACGGTACAGGTGGAATGGCCATGGACGAGATGATGGGAGAATCCTTTTTTCAGGGTGTTTTGGACCTGGCTACCCATGAGTTAGTTGATGCAATGTTTGATGGTTACTGTGGAGGAATTGGTCCCCAGAGACTTCAATCGCCTAAGGGTATAGATATACCAAGATTGGTAATACCAGGTGGACTTGACTCTGCGGTTCTTGAATTTAATCATAAAAATGTGCCGGAAAAATATAAAGATCGAAAGATATTTTATTACGATTTTAGGTCTGCCATCAGACTTACCGCAGATGAATCACGATCATTGGCAAAGACAGTCGCCTATAAATTAAATCAAAGCTATAATCCAATAAAGGTATTGATCCCTTTAAAGGGATGGTCTGAGGCTGACAAGCAAGGGGATGTTTTGTTTGATGCGGAATCGAGCAGTGCGTTCTCTAATACATTACAGACATTACTCAAATCAGACATTGAAGTTATTAAAGTCGACTATCATATTAATGAGAATGCCTTTGCAGATATAGCTGCTGATCTCATGATCAGGATGATACGTGATCAATTTTAATATGAATGTTTTTGCTACATAGGTTTTCAAGTTCAAGCCTGCCCGCCGGACGGCAGGCGGGGTTCAAAGTTCAGGGTTTTAATCCCGATTTATCGGGGAACTTTGAACCTGTGTATTTACGTTTTTTAAATATATTGTGTGGAGGTGTTTCGATATGAAACCAGTACGCTATGACCCGGAAGAAATACAGAGATACTTGCACAAGGGGTATTGGGACAAAACCATTCTCCCTGATTATTGGGATAGAAACGCCAGAAAATGGCCCAACAAAGAAGCTTTGGCAGATTCTCTCGGCAGTAGGCTCACGTGGGCAGAAGCCAAGCAAAAAATAGACAGGATTGCTTTTAGCCTGATCAAAAACATAAAGCTGAATAGGGATGACAGCTTAATGATACAGTTACCTAACTGTATTGAACAAGTCTTGGTGCGTCTTGCCTGCGAAAAAGCAGGGATCTTGTCCATTCCAGAAATGACTACCTTTCGTCAAACTGAATTGGCAGAAATTGCAAGCCGCACAAAGGCAGTAGGTATTGTTATCCCTCATAAGTACCGCAATTTTGACCATTACCAGATGGTAAAGGAACTCCAGGTCGATTTGCCACACCTGAAACATATCATTATTGCTGGAGAAGATATTCCTAAAAGCTGTATTTCCCTGAAGGAGATAATGGAATATCCTTACGAGCAGGAATATGATTGTATTGAGCTTGAAGCAAGAAAGCTGGATGCTGTAGAGGAAGTAGGGTTTCTGATTACAACTACAGGTACTACCGGCCTTCCCAAGCTCATTGAGCATAGGATCGCGGCTCGCGAGATATGGACAGCAAAATCCCACGTAAGGAATTGGCACCTTGGTCCTGAGGATTGCATTCTTGCTATTGCCCCACTCGCTGGAGCGGCAGGAGGTACACCAGCCTATGTCACTGCTCCGGTAGGTGGAGCTAAGATTGCATTAGAGTATCAGTATCGGGGAGAGGAAACCCTTGAATTTATGGCCAATGAGAGGGCTACGGTAATCGCCCTTGTGCCGACACAGTTAGCACGACTAATGGAGTTACCTATTGATAAATATGACATGTCTTCTCTACGCATCATAAAGACTGCCGGTGGCTATCTGCCTCCGCCCTTGGCCAAAGAGGCTGAAGAGAGATTTGGCTGCCCGATACTCGGGACATATGGTACACAGGATACAGGATCAATATCCGGAGTGCCAATAGATGCTTCTGAGGAGCAACGGTACACTACTGTTGGTAGATTGCATCCGGGAATCGAGGTCAAGGTATTAGATGATTCAGGAAAGCCGGTGAAGCAGGGAGAGGTAGGTACTCTGTGGTTTAAAGGACCAGGCAACTCAATCGGTTATTTTAAGGATCTTAAAAAAACCATGACCGAGGCCTTCGATGAAAACGGATTTGCCACTCCCGGTGATCTGGTCACACTTATGGACGATGGCTATCTGAAAATAATGGGAAGGAAAAAGAATATCATTATCCGTGGTGGGCAAAACATCTATCCCAGAGAGATTGAAGACTACCTCCTTTCAAACAAAAAGGTTACCAATGCCGCTGTTGTTCCTATGCCGGATCCGGAAATGGGCGAGCGGGCGTGCGCCTTTGTTACTCTTAAGGAGGGTGAGCAGTTTACCTTTGAGGAGATGGTTGAATACCTGAAAAGTAAGAAAATCGCCGCGTTTAAGCTTCCTGAAAGGCTGGAGGTTTTGGATGCCCTTCCCCTTGTGGGTGAAAGCGGCAAGATAGATAATAAGACAATGGTCAAAATGATTACAGATAAACTTAAGCAGGAAGGCACAATATAATGCTCGGCAGGTGGGAATAATTGGCAGTGAATGATAAGAGGTGGAGTAACAGTACACCATCTATTCTTTTCGTCTGTTGCGGCAACCGGGAACGGAGTGTGATAGCAGAAAATCTTCTCCGACATACGCTCAAAGATACGCATCCTCAACTCTTAGACAAGGTCAGCATCGGATCTGCAGGTATATTTCCCAGGGCTTATCTTGAGCATGCCAGTAAACATGGGATTGTATTCGAGTACCCTCATTTTGGCAAAAGCCCCAATATATATGCTATAAACTATCTGGCTCAAAGAGGGATAGATATTTCATTATACCGCTCCAGACAAATAAGCAAAAATATGATCGTGGAGACAGGATTGATTCTGGCTATTGATCGGCGAATTAGAGATGAAATCCTCGCTACCTACCCTGAGTCATCGGGAAAGGTATTTACCTTTAAAGAATTTGCTTTTGGGCCTCACCAGTCAGATTTAGACATTGGGGATTCCATGAAGCTTCCGAATATTGATAAAGAAACAGGAATCTGGATTTGGCCGGATGACTATCCCGCCTCTTATATCAGTGATATAGAGCAGTGCTTATCAAGCAGTATGGAAAAATTTGTGGAGTATATACAAGGATGATATTATCCTCTAAAGTCTTGTGCGAGTGAGTCAAGGACAAAAAAATAAAAAAAGAGTAACTACTCAGGTATCTTGCCAAAAAGACACCAAGACACCAAGATTATAGAATTATTCTTAATAATAGCCTTTTCAATCCCGATAAATCGGAGTTGAAATTGATGAGCCTAAGGCTCATTAATGAAAAAACTAGATTATACAATAATATTTATTTCTTCTTTGGGTTTTTGTGCCTTGGTGGCTGAATAGTTACAAAAAGGATAGTAATAATTTAAATGAATGAAGTGA
>CAZBBQ010000035.1:5674-10919 GCA_964489745.1 uncultured Desulfobacteraceae bacterium | reverse complement strand
AGAGAAAATAACATACATTGTTAATCAACGTTCCAGAAAAAGAGATATGGTAAAAGCCTCGACAGATTTATTTTCTTCGTCAACAGCCCATTGTGTACGGAAATTTCACCAAACCTTTCCTGATTATACGCCAACTCCACTGGTAAGGCTTACCCATCTTGCCGACATGTTGCACATTTCTCACATCTGGATTAAAGACGAATCACAGCGATTTGGCCTCAATGCCTTTAAGGTCCTTGGTGCCACCCATGGGCTGGCATATTTTATCGCTCAGCGATTGAAAATGAATGCGCAGGAATTGTCTTTCGATTTACTCCATGCACCAGGTGCAAAAGAAAAACTGGCTGACACGACATTTGTGACCGCAACAGATGGGAATCATGGCCGAGCAGTGGCATGGGCATCACAGCAATTAGGATGCAATGCTGTCATCTATCTTCCAAAAGGCACTTCTGCAGCACGATATGAATCTATCAAAGCGCATGGCGCTCAAACTTCTATCATTGATGGCACCTATGATGATGCTGTCCAGGAGGCAGTAGAACAGGCTCAAAAACAAGGTTGGATTTTGCTGCAGGATACAGCAAGAGCGGGATATGAGGAAATTCCTTTAAAAATCATGCAGGGCTATCTCACTATTTTACACGAGGCCCTGGAGCAGCTGGGAGGAGAAATTCCCACGCATGTTTTTGTGCAGTGTGGCGTGGGTTCTCTTGCAGCTGCCAGCCAGGCGTATTTGTTTGAGTTATTTGGCGACAAACGACCTCTATTTGCTGTTGTGGAGCCTACCCGTGCTGCCTGTTTTTATGAACCCATGGCCACCCATAAGAAAACGCCTCAGAAACTCATAGGCACCCTCAATACGATTATGGCTGGCCTTGCGTGTGGTGAGCCAAGCACCCTGGCATGGGGAATTCTTCGAGACTACGCTGATGTGTTTGTTGCCTGTCCAGACTATATAGCAATGAGCGGTATGCGCATTCTCGGCAATCCCCTTCAGGGTGATGACAGAGTGGTTTCAGGCGAATCAGGTGCGGTAACTCTGGGTCTGCTTACGACCGTGCTTGCACAGGCATCCTGCCGAAATATTGCTCAGGCATTACGGCTTGATGAAACGTCAAAAATCTTACTCCTATCAACTGAAGGTGACACAGATCCCTCTATGTACCGTACAATTGTATGGGGTTCATTTGAATAGGAAATTATAAAAATGACCCTTCGACTTTTTACCAGCAACAGATTGGAGATCCTGGCCGATATATTGGCTGAAGTGCTTGAAGAACCTTTAGCATCAGTGCTGGATGAAGAAATTATTGTTGTACAGAGTAAAGGTATGGAGCGTTGGGTATCAATGCAGCTTGCCCAGCGTCATGGTATCTGTGCAAACTACAGATTTCCTTTTCCTAACGCCTTCATCCATGAAGTATTTCAGAAAATCATTTCGGACCTCCCTGAACGTTCAGATTTTGATCCCAAAACAATGCCCTGGAGGATCATGAAGCTTCTCCCTTTATGTATCAGAAAGCCGGGCTTTGAAAGCCTTAGTACCTATATGGGAGATACTCAGAGAGATGTAAAACGCTTTCAGCTTTCCGAGCGAATCGCAGACACCTTTGACCAGTACCTGCTTTTTCGTCCAGAAATGATTTTTAAATGGGAAGGTGGAGAGGAAAATCACTGGCAGGCCGTGCTCTGGAGAGAACTCGTTAAAGAGACTGGAACAATGCATCGTGCCGCACTCGGCAAGGCCTTTTGTAAGGCAACAGAGGAATTCCCCACCACAATACATGGACTCCCGAAAAGAATTTCTGTCTTTGGAATATCCGCACTCCCCCGATTTCACATTCAAATGCTTGAAGCTTTATCACGGGTTAGCCAGATAAACCTCTTTCTTATGAATCCCTGCAAAGAATACTGGGGTGATATCCTCTCTGACTGGGATATGAAAAGAACAATAGCAAAAAAGGGCACGGGAGATCTTGCATTTGAAGAACTCCATCTGGAGAAAGGAAACAGCCTCCTTGCATCCATGGGAGTATTGGGTAAGGACTTTTTTGACCTGGTAAATGAGTATGACTGCGAGGAATTTCCATCGTTTATAAATTTCGAAGAAAAGACTCTTCTCTCATGCATCCAATCGGACATCCTAAATCTTCGAGACAGGCACCAGGATTTAGGTGCAAAGGAAATGATTGCACATAATGACAACTCAATCCAGGTCCATTCATGCCATAGCCCCATGCGGGAAATCGAAGTGTTGTATGACCGGCTTCTTGATATGTTTGAAAAAGATCCAGGCCTCCTACCCAAGGATATCTTAGTAATGACGCCAGATATAGAAACCTATGCTCCCTATATCCAGGCTGTGTTTGATACCCCTGCAGATGCCTCCAGGAAAATTCCTTTCAGCATTGCAGATCGCAGCATAAGGAAAGAAAGTGAGATTATCAATACATTCCTGGCAATTTTGGATCTCCTGGGCAGCCGCTTTACCGCCTCACAGGTTTTTTCCATTTTGGAATCGACAGCAGTCCATCGAAAATTTGATATTATGGAGGCAGATCTCACACTTGTTCGGAAATGGCTGACAGATACCCGAATACGGTGGGGGATCGACAGTAAAGACCGGAGCCAACTGGGCCTGCCTGCATTAGCTGAAAACACATGGAAGGCTGGTCTGGAAAGGCTGATATTAGGCTACGCGTTGCCTGGCCAGGATGAAAACATGTTTAGTGGCATCCTTCCCTACGATCATATTGAAGGGAGTAATGCCTCTGTTTTAGGGAGGCTTCTTGATTTCACAGAGCAGCTCTTTACCCATGTCACATCCCTTGGTCAATCCCGCACTCTTAATCAGTGGTCAAAAACTTTAACAGAAATTCTTGAGAAGTTTTTTATGCCTGATGAGGATACAGAAAGAGAAATGCAGTTGATACGGCGCACGCTCAATGACCTGGGTGACATGCAGAAAATAGCAATTTTTGATGAAGAAATTGATATCACTGCCATCAAATGGCATCTCAGACATTCTCTTGAAAAAGAAGGCCTTGGATTCGGTTTTATTAGTGGAGGAGTTACATTTTGCGCAATGCTGCCCATGCGATCTATTCCCTTTAAGGTCATCTGTTGTGTGGGTATGAATAGTGATTCCTATCCAAGACAGGCCAAACCATTAGGTTTTGATCTCATAGCAAAACATCCTCAACCGGGAGACCGATCCAGGCGCAATGACGACAGATATCTCTTTTTAGAAGCAATATTTTCCGCACGAAAGATAGTATATGCTAGCTTTATAGGCCAAAATATTCAGGATAATAGCACTATCCCCCCATCTGTTGTTGTCAGCGAACTCATGGATTACATTGAACAAGGCTTTACAATCTCGGAAAAGACAATTCTTGACCATATTTTCACCAACCACCGCCTTCAGGCCTTTAGTCCAGAATATTTCAAGAAGGGTAAAAAACTGTTCAGCTATTCAGAGGAGAACCGCCAGGCAGCGCAATGCATTCTGGAGTCTCGCAAGGCTCCCATATCGTTTATTTCCCGGGGACTTTCAAACCCTGAAGAGGAATTGAAAACAGTTGATTTAAATGATCTATCCAACTTTTTTTCTAATCCATCGAGGTTTCTGCTCAATAAACGCCTGGGAATTTATCTTGAGGAGAGGGACTTTATACTGGAAGACAGAGAGGCATTTGATATCAAGGCACTGGAAAAATATCTGCTTAATAAAAAATTGCTGGAAAAGAAACTCCAGGGAGACAACCTTAAAGATTTTTTTCCTACAGTACGTTCCTCTGGACAGCTCCCACACGGAACGTCTGGAGAATGCATATTTGAGGAACTGAGCCAGGGGATAGAGAGTTTTGTAAAAAAAAGTAAGCCGTATATACAGGAAACAATCCTCGAGCCACTTGAAATTGATCTCAATATATCAGGTTTCAGGCTGACAGGGCAGATCAATCCAATTTATTCAGAAAGATTACTCCACTACCGCTATGCACAAGTGAAGGCCAGAGACCGCCTTAGGGTATGGCTCTATCACCTTGCACTGAATAGCGTTATGACTGATACCTATCCCCGTACCAGCATGCTGGCAGGCCTGGAGCCCGATAAAAGTCATGAAGTTGTGTGGGCAGCATGGGAATATTCCCCGGTGCAAAATAGCAAAGCAATTCTTGAAATACTCTTAAAGGAATACTGGGAAGGACTTATGAAGCCCCTTCATTTCTTTCCGGACACCTCCTGGACGTATGTACATGCGATAATAGAAAAAAACAAATCAGAAGAAGACGCTTGCAATAGTGCGCGCAGGATTTGGGAAAAAACCGATTACTACAGGGGTGAGTGCGAAGATTCATACTATCAGCTTTGTTTTGGAAATACTAACCCCCTTGATTCAGAATTCCGACGCATTGCAGAAGAGATTTTTCGGCCTTTTTTGGAACATCAAATACCAGTTGAAAAATGACAACACCCAAACACTTTGATCTTTTAAACAGTCCTCTTGAAGGAACAAACCTTATAGAAGCAAGTGCAGGTACAGGAAAAACCTACGCAATTGCTGGCTTGTTTCTCAGGCTTATACTGGAAAAAAATCTTTCTATAAATGAAATACTTGTCGTCACCTTTACCGTTCCTGCCACTGAGGAGTTGAAAGACAGGATTCGCATAAAGCTGCGCGAAGCAATAGAGGCATTTAATGGGGTAAGGATAGCGGATTCCTTTCTGACTGATCTGGTGAGAAGACATTCGGACCCGAAGACTGCGTTACGAAGTCTTGGAGAAGCGCTTCGTTCATTCGATCAAGCTGCCATATTCACAATACACGGATTTTGCAGGAGAATATTGCATGAAAATGCCTTTGAAAGTGGCAGCCTATTTGATACCGAGCTGGTTACTGACCAGGAAAGTCTCAAAAGAGAAATTGTTGATGATTTCTGGCGCACCCATTTCTACACTGCATCGTCCCTTTTTGTAAACTATGCCATTACTGCAAAATTCAACCCGGAAAATCTCCTTTCTCTTCTTGCCAATCGGCATGCTCAGCCATACCTAAAAATAATTCCCCAGGTTACTATTCCTGATACTTCTGCCCAGGAAAAGGAATTTCTCAATATTTTTTATAAAACTCGCACAGCCTGGCAATCGTCAAGAGCAGAGGTTGAAACAATTCTTACGGATGATGAAGGTCTTAATAGAAGCAAATACAGTAAGGCAAAGATTCCTGTCTGGATTCGGT
>CAZBBQ010000035.1:2942-5574 GCA_964489745.1 uncultured Desulfobacteraceae bacterium | reverse complement strand
AAAATATCCAGTTTTTTGATGATCTTCTCCTCAAGGTTTATCGAGCCTTAAAGAAAAAAGATGGGGAAGCACTTGCACAAGCCATAGGTAATAAATTTAGGGCTGCCCTGATAGATGAATTTCAGGACACAGATCCTATTCAATATGCCATATTTAAGAAGGTTTTTGGAAGCAAACAAAGCACCCTCTTTCTCATTGGTGATCCAAAGCAGGCCATATACAGTTTTCGTGGGGCTGATATTTTTGCCTATATGGATGCTGCAGGCGATGTAAAATCCAGATTCACCCTGGGTGAAAACTGGCGATCCACGCCCGATTTGATTGCCGCAATAAATACCATCTTTACCAAAGTGGACCATCCCTTTGTCTATGAGGAAATCCCATTTCAATCAGTTGCGCCAGCAGCGGACAAAGGCCCTGAATCCCTCATAATAGATAATAAAAAAGAATCGCCTTTACATCTTTGGTTTCTGGATGCCAACAAAATAACAAAATCTGATAAAGCTATTAACAAGACACAGGCACGGGAACTCATTTCCAAGGCAGTGGCAGATGAAATCTCACGACTTATCAGCCTCGGCAGAAACAACAGGGCCCTATTAAGGCAAAAACCCGTAAGGGAGGGAGATATTGCTGTTTTGGTGAGGACACATTATGAAGCACACAGCGTGCAAAAAGCCCTTACAGCCCTTACTATTCCAAGCGTTCTTTATACTACAGAGAATCTCTTTGATTCCCATGAATCCCTGGAGATTGAGCGAGTTATGGCTGGTATTAGTGAGCCGAACAACGGGGGTCTCCTCAAGGCGGCCCTGACTACCGATATGATAGGCGTTAAAGGAGAGGAACTGGATGACTTGCTGCAGGATGAAGCCGGATGGGAGGAATGGCTTGTTAAATTTCTGTATTATCATGACCTTTGGGACAATCTTGGCTTTATCCAGATGTTTCGGCACTTACTTGTACAAGAAAAAGTCTTGACCCGCCTCATGCCGTTACCTGATGGGGAGCGACGAAATACGAACTTGCTGCATCTGGCAGAAGTCTTGCATCAGACATCCATTGAAAGAAGGTTGCGCATGGCAGGTCTTCTGAAATGGCTCTCTGAACAAAGAGATCCAAGAAAACCACGGTTAGATGAACATCAACTGCGTTTAGAGAGTGATGAAAATGCTGTGAAACTCGCAACCATCCACAAGAGCAAGGGTCTTGAGTATCCAGTCGTGTTTTGTCCCTTTGGATGGGCCGGCTCCAAGATCAAGAAAAATAATAATCCCTTTACGTTCCACGATAGCCTCGACCACATGAGATTGACCCTTGACCTCGGCTCGCCAGCCATGGATGAAAATAGGGTATGCGCTGAAAAGGAAGAGCTGGCTGAGAATCTTCGGCTTCTCTATGTGGCATTAACACGTGCAAGAAGCCGCTGCTATTTTGTGTGGGGTCGCTTTAGAGATGCTGAAACTTCTGCCCCAGCCTATCTTTTCCATCAACAGGGATCATGGAAAGGGGGAAATGTTGTACATGGCGCCAAAGAAAGGCTTACAAATTTAAGCGATGAGGATATGCGAGCGGAATTGAAAACACTCGTGGATACGTCTGGCGGGATAATCAGACTTTCCGAAATGCCAATAGAGACAGGGGAAAAATACTCACCCCTCTCGGACAAAAAGCTAGTGCTGAGTTCTCGCACCTTTTCCGGAAACATAGATCGTCTGTGGCGCATTTCAAGTTTTTCTTCTCTGGTGTCTGGCCAGCAGTACGGTGCAGAACTTGCCGACTATGATGCACTAAGCCCACCCGCCTCCCCTCCTGCCGTCCGCCGGGCAGGGCCTGAGTCCCGCAGAGCGGGCAACAGTCAAACGGATTTTAAAGATTCAGTAATAGACAAGGAGCCTTCGAACATTTTTTCCTTCCCCAGAGGAACAAAGGCAGGGACATGCCTGCATGATATATTCGAGCATCTGGATTTTGTAGAAAAAGATCCCTCTCTAATAAAGAAACTCGTTTCCAGCAAACTTATTGAATATGGTTTTGAGCCTTTATGGCTAGAAACTCTCTATGATATGATACACAAGGTCCTGTCCGTTCCACTTGAGGCCGAAAGGAGTGATTTTACACTATCACACATACGGAGCCAGGATCGGATCAATGAACTGGAGTTCTATTTCCCTTTGGAGTCTATCTCTCCAAAAAAACTCCATACCATATTTAAAAAATATGCTTTCACTGAGCTATTCAAAGACTTTCCCGAGCGTATCGAACGGTTGAATTTTGCGCCCGTTAGGGGATTTATGAGGGGATTTATCGATATGATCTTCCAATTCCAGGGTCAATTCTACCTGGTCGACTGGAAATCAAATCTCCTTGGAAGCGGGCTCGAGTATTATGATCAGAAAGGCATGGCTAAGGCCATGAAAGATGAATTTTATAGTATCCAATGTCACATATACACAGTTGCCCTGAATCAATACCTTCGTCTACGCCTGCCGGGCTATACCTATGAAAAACATTTTGGAGGGGCCTTTTATATATTCCTGCGCGGAGTGGATCCGAACAAGGGAACAGAGTTTGGCATTTATAGAGAGAGGCCATCTGAAAAATTTATTAACACACTATGTACAAACCTTAT
>CAZBBQ010000035.1:0-2842 GCA_964489745.1 uncultured Desulfobacteraceae bacterium | reverse complement strand
CTTGTAAGTAGCTACACGAGACAAGGGCATGTATGTCTTGATCTTTCCAGCGTAGAGGGGAAAGAGTTGCTCAAGGGAGAGGATGGGATTGATCCTGTTGTTTGCCCTGAGTTGAACAACTGGTGTAAACAACTGAGAGAAAGTACTGTGGTAGGAAATCCCGGAGAATACAAACCGCTCATTCTTGATGACCGATCGAGACTTTATCTGTTTCGCTACTGGGAGTATCAAGAAAAACTCGCAGACTCAATTAAGAGACGCATACATGATACTGGTGTGGATAATGATATCGGCCTTCTTAAAGAAGAACTAATACGGCTTTTTCCCTTCAACGAAACAGAAAAAATTAACTGGCAGAGAGTAGCTGCCTTTACAGCGTTGACGAAACAATTTTGTGTTATTTCCGGGGGGCCTGGAACAGGAAAAACCTCAATCGTGGCAACAATACTGGCCCTGCTCCTTAAACAGACCAAGTCAGAAAGGCTTCGAATCGCCCTTATCGCTCCCACCGGAAAAGCCGCTGCAAAGTTGCAGGAGGCAATCAGAAGCATGAAAACGAAGCTTACATGTCCTGACAGCATCAAGGCAAAAATCCCGGAAGAGGCCTCGACCATACACCGGATGCTCGGATCCATTCCGGATTCCCCCTATTTTCGTCATAATGCCAAAAATACACTGCCGGTTGATATTGTGGTGGTGGATGAGGCTTCGATGGTAGATCTGGCTCTGATGTCTAAACTTATTCAGGCACTTCCCTTACAGGCCAGGATACTACTTATAGGTGACAAAGATCAGCTCGCTTCAGTAGAGGCAGGCGCCGTTCTCGGTGATATATGTGATACCGGCACTGAACACAGTTTTTCACAGGACTTTTGCAAAAATTGTAAAGAAGTCACCGGATATGCGATCCATCCACAAAAAAATGGGACGCCTGAATTGGAGATTCGGGACTGCATTATCCAGCTTGAAAAAAACTATAGATTTGGCAATGACAGCGGTATTGGAGCGGTAAGTTACGCGGTAAATACAGGGGATGGTGATCGTGCAATAAAAGGTATGAAAAGTGGAGTATATAGAGATATTACATGGAAAAACCTTCCCCACCCAAACGATTTACCTCAGGTTATCAAGGCTACCATTATACAAGGGTATGAGGATTATTTACGGGCCAGGAATCCTTTTGAAGTTTTTCAGGTATTTGAGCGGTTTCGGATTCTTTGCGCCCTAAGGGAAGGCCCCTTTGGCGTAGCTGCTCTTAACACAGTAGCTGAGCAAATCCTCAAAGAGGAAAGGTTCATAAACCCAGACAGGAGATGGTATCCAGGCCGTCCGGTCCTGATTACAAGAAATGACTACACGCTACGATTGTTTAATGGAGATATGGGAATAGTCCTGTCAGATCCCAGTGTAAATAATGAACTCCGCGTTTTTTTTCAAGCTCCAGATGGTACAATAAAAAAATTTCATCCGTTCAGACTGCCTGAACATGAAACCGTCTATGCCATGACTGTTCACAAAAGCCAGGGATCAGAGTTTGACAAAGTGCTCTTGGTCTTGCCTGACAGGGAATCTCCGGTACTGACACGGGAACTCATATACACAGGCATCACCCGCGCTAAGAAAAGCGTTGAGATATGGGGAAATGAGAATGTTTTTTGTGCTGCAGTCTCCCGATATATCGAGCGGACCTCAGGGCTGCGTGATGCGCTGTGGAGCAATAAAATGGGTTAGTTAAAATCGGCTACTCATAAACCCATCCTTTTCCCCTTATTTCCATCATCCCTACAACCATTCCTCTGTATCTAAATCAACAGAAATGAATCGAAATGAAGGTTCTGCATTTTTTAGACTCTTATCGGACTTGAGAAATTTTGGATTTTTCTCTCAAGATCCAGCCACACTCCTTTTTTGAACTTGACCTTACCGGCTTTATGAAATAAAAACGCCTTTAGGGAAGAAAACAGAGGGTTTGAGAAATGGATTACATCACCTGCAATCATAAAAAGTCTAATCCAAAAATCAATGTGCTTGTTTGTGAGAAATGCAGACATAGAAGGAAATGCGCCGATTATAATGAGTATATCCAGCCCTTGCTATTTCCAGGGTTCGCCAAGGAAATGATAAACAAAAAGACTACGAAGCCAAAAAGGGTAAAACTCAAATCTATCCCTCTTTCAGATAAACAGGGACAGTTATCATTAGAGATGCGAAGATAGGAGAAAAAATATGAGTAATGAGATTTTTTATGAGTATGATTCAACTGCATACGGCGATGGCATATTACTGAATGAATACAGGAATGAGTTTTCGCTTGTAGCAGCAAAGAGTAAGGATGGCGAAATATATATGGAGTGGGTTTTCCCTCAGAAAAGAGACGGGAGCAAGGAGCCTATTACAAAAAGCCTTCCATGGAAAATTAAGCTAGGGTCTAAAACTGAAGCTATCAAGGTGCTAAAGTTTTTTCTGGAGAAATTAGAAGGTGATACATCTTTTTCTGATGACATCCCTGACGATAACCGGGAAAAGGATGGCCCATATGACGATGATATTCCGTTTTAACGATTAACAAGTGATTGGAAATCATGGCACTCACAAAAACACACATTGTTGATGAAGTGGTCAAGATTGGATTCGCCAAGAAAAAATCAGCACAATTAGTTGATACCGTTTTGGAAATCATCAAAGCAACCTTAGAAAATGGAGAGGATATTCTGATATCGGGATTTGGCAAATTCTATGTAAAGGATAAAAGTGAAAGAAGAGGAAGAAATCCTCAAACCGGGCAAGATTTACCTCTACCCGAAAGAAGAGTAGTAAGGTTCAATTGTTCCGCAGTATTAAG
>CAZBBQ010000034.1:0-10990 GCA_964489745.1 uncultured Desulfobacteraceae bacterium | reverse complement strand
GTGCGCCCAGCAGGATTCGAACCTGCGACCTACGGATTCGTAGTCCGTCACTCTATCCATCTGAGCTATGGGCGCACAGAGTATAATTAACCTCTTTATTTCAATACGGTAGCTGCCTTGCCTTAGCTATTTTGAGCGGAATTGAGATCAATAATTCGGCGAATAATATTCGAAGTGGAAATATCTGGCACAAGTGATATACGTTTAACCTCGCCCCCTATTTTTTTCATGAATTCAGCCCCTATAATAGCATCCTCATTCCAGTCTGCACCTTTTACTAAAACATGAGGGTGGAGATATTTGATTATGGCAAGAGGATCATCCTCAGTAAAAATAACAACTCCATCAACAAAACAGAGAGCGGCAAGCAATTCCGCCCTTGCTCCTTCAGCCACCAAGGGACGATTATTTCCTTTAATGTTTTTAATAGAGCGATCACTATTTAAACCAACTATCAGATAATCTCCTAACTTCCTGGCTTCAGAAAGATAGCGAACGTGACCTTGATGAAGGATATCAAAACAGCCATTGGTAAAAACTATTTTCTTGCCTTCACCTTTTGCTTTTTCCACCACCTTTTTCATTTCTGATTTGGTTTTTATTTTTGATAGGTATTCTTCCATTCGAGATACCTTTTTACATATCCATCCACCATTTCGGTCTGATTAACGTCTAGCATTTTAGCGTAGGCCTTTAAAAATCCTTTAATATAGACAAGGGCTGGGAGCTTTTCAAAACGTTCTTCCTCAATATCTTTTAATGTTTCTTGTGATATATTCGTTTGTTTGAATATTTCTTCAAGGCTCATTCCTTTCGTTGTTCTAATCGTTTCAATGTTTTTCCCAGTCACAGACATTTGACTGTCGAAGAGGCTGAGGTTTTGATCAGAAGGCGAGTGCTCATCCTTTGCCTTTTGTTTTTTCTGGTTGAGACTTTCCACACTTACTTCCAGAAGCTTTCCGTTGGGTGTAGGAGGGCCTTCCAGGGATGAAAATCTGATTTCTTGAGGAGACAGCTCACCCCTTTCAATCAACAAATGATTGTATTCTTTTCTGAGACGGCTGTTAGTCAAAGTTTTGTACGCTTCAGCCAAACGGGAAAGGATTAACTCCCTCTCCTTTTGTGTAAAAAGAGTATAGGTAGAAATAGAATCGGTAGAGTAAATGCTCATAGCTTGATCATACGCAGATCGAACTTCCCCGAAAGAGGCCTTAGGAGAAATGTCAAGTAAATTGTAATAGTCTTGCTCGGTTAATCTCTTCATAAACTGCCAGATGCTTAGGTAAAAAATTTAATCAGAAGAAAAGCCTAATCCTAATTGATAACGAGGTGATATTTTTTGAGTAATTTCAGTAAGTTCTTTAAATGCCTTCGAGTGTGGCAAATAAGTCATGAGGGGCTTTTTCTGAAGTAATCCTTTACTAACTTTAGTATCATGACTTACGTTTCCCAAGAAATCAATTGGGATACCAAAGGATTTCTTAATCGCAATAGCCATCTTTTCCCCTATGGATCTGTCTTTACTTGTGCGCACCTGGTTAACAATTAATTTGATATCTAAGGTTGAGAGATAGCGTGATATAGTATCTCCAAGATTTGGTTCGATTGTTTCTATAGTTTCCAGGAGATCAAAAACTGACTCAAATTTATTTCCATTCCTCTCCCTGATCCCATTGTCTATAAGGGATCTCACCACTTTTTTACTAATGGTCTTTCTTAAATGACGAAAAAGAAGCCCCTTTGTAAAGCGATAGGTATTTTCAATAGATGTGGGTTCCGGTGATGTTATAAGGATACCGCAATGAGAAATCAAAAAAAAATCGAGGATATTAAAGGATGTGCCAGGGCCAAGATCTAATAAGATATATCTATAATTCAATTTTTTAATATTGTTCAATATTTTTGCCTTTTGTCCATAGGATAGGTTGGCGATCCCTATCATATCTTTCGCCCCTGAAATTAGTTTAAGATTGTTTATCCCTGTCTTGGTTATGACACCAGAAATAGTTGATTCTTTTTTGCTAACAAAATCAGATAGACTTAGCTTCGGAGGTTCTAATCCCAAAAAGGTATGGAGATTAGCTGTTCCCAAATCAGCATCTATGAGAAGAACATCATTGCCTCTCTGAGCCAAACAGATGCCCATGCTTGCAGTAATAAGGCTTTTACCAGTGCCCCCTTTCCCGCCACCAATTGCAAGTATATGATTAGTTACTGCCTTAGGTTTATTTATTTGCCCTTGTTCAATCATTGGCCATTCCAGGAAAGTAAAGTGCAATTACGTTAACAGTTGAGTATATGGATTGCAACCTTTTTTGGGTGTGTAATAGCGTATCTCATGTACCATTTCAACTTCAATCAATTAGAGTCCTGGCCAGTGTGAGACAAATAACAGTTGTAGCCCCTGATTTTTTTAGGGTTCGTGCGCATTCATTCAGAGTGTGCCCGGTTGTAAAGACATCATCAATCAATAGTATATTTTGTTGTTTGATAACATCAGGGTGTATAATGGAAAAGGCACCTTTAACATTTTTTCTTCTTTCTTTTTTCTTCAGTCCTGTCTGCGCTTGCGTATACCTGTTCCTAATAAGGGATAGATAATCTAATTGATTTCCAAGGTCTGCAGCCAGTATCCTGGCCAACAAAAGACTCTGGTTGAAGCCTCTTTCTCTGAGCCTGCGCCTATGGAGAGGTACAGGGACAATTACGAAATCCTTTGGATTGGGTATCCATTCTTTGGCAAAGGAGGAAAGCAGGTGTCCAAGGGAGGACTTTAGGTGAGTTTCCATGTTGTATTTGAATCTTTGTATGCATTCCATAAGTGGGCCTGAATAATGATAAGGGGATCGGAGGAGATCATACCAAGGCCGTTTGCGAAGACAATTTTCACAGAGATGATCTGGTCCTGTTGAGGTTGGGAACGGCAGACCGCAGATCGTACACATTGGATGAGTAATAGGGGTAAGGCTTGCTAAGCAACTATTGCATAAATGAAATGAGGAATGAAGTCTTTCATCAGGAGACAAGAACCGGCTACAGATATGGCAGCGCGGAGGATAGATAATGTCAATCAAATGGGAAAGAAATTTCATTATTATGTTATTGTAAAAAACATTTAACTTATTAAAATAACATGTTATTTTAGATTATCAGGTTTTACCCGCCATATGGGATAGTGTGCTGAAAATGCTTCAGTTATTATAGACTATTTTATCTTGATTTAAACATAAAAAAAGGCGACCAATCAGTAATTGGTCGCCTCAAGGATAAAATCCAATCTATTTTTTTACAATTACATCATTCCGCCCATTCCGCCCATTCCGCCCATTCCGCCATCTGCAGGCATCGCTGGCATTTGTTTTTCTGCGCTTGGCTTTTCAGCTATCATAGCCTCAGTAGTGAGCATGAGTGCAGCGACAGAAGCGGCATTTTGAAGGGCATATCGTGTAACTTTGGTTGGATCAATAATTCCAGCCTTGATGAGATCTTCATAATTGCCTGTCTCAGCATTCAAACCAAAGGCACCCTTTTGTTCTTTCACCTTCTCCACTACCACTGATCCTTCCAAGCCAGCATTGTTTGCAATCTGACGTACCGGATCTTCTAAAGATCTTGTGACTATGTTTACTCCAAGCTGTTCGTCTCCCTCCAATTTAATCTTTGATAAGGCTGAAATGCATCTGATAAAGGCAACACCGCCACCAGGAACGATCCCTTCTTCCACTGCTGCTCTGGTAGCATTGAGCGCGTCCTCAACCCTTGCTTTCTTTTCCTTCATCTCTGTCTCTGTTGCAGCGCCGACATTAATAACGGCAACACCACCAATCAACTTGGCCAGTCTTTCCTGTAATTTTTCTCTATCGTAGTCAGAGGTGGTATCATCTATCTGACTCCTGATTTGTTTTACCCTTCCTTCCAGATCACTTCTGTTTCCACCGCCATCGACAACAGTTGTATTGTCTTTATCGATATTGACGGTTTTTGCTGTGCCAAGGTCAGCTGTGCTTACATTCTCCAGTTTAAGACCCAGGTCTTCCGAGATCACCTTACCTCCTGTGAGGATACCGATATCCTCAAGCATGGCCTTACGCCTATCACCAAAGCCAGGCGCCTTAACGGCTGCTATTTTTAATGTCCCTCTCAGTTTGTTAACCACCAGGGTAGCAAGGGCCTCACCCTCTACATCCTCAGCAATGATTAAGAGAGGTTTTCCCATCTTGGCGATCTGCTCAAGCAGAGGAACCATGTCTTTCATGCTGCTGATCTTTTTTTCCTGTAACAGGATATAAGGATCTTCTAATGAGACATCCATCTTTTCCGCATCCGTTACAAAGTAGGGGGAAAGGTACCCTCTGTCAAATTGCATTCCCTCGACAATCTCGAGGGTTGTTTCCATGCTCTTTGCCTCCTCAACAGTGATAACCCCTTCTTTCCCAACCTTTGCCATGGCCTCAGCAATGATATTTCCTATAGTTTGATCATTATTTGCCGAGATTGTTCCTACCTGAGAAATCTCTTGCTGCTCTTTGGTTATTTTGGACATCTTTTTCAATTCATCTACGACAGCAACTACTGCCTTTTCAATACCTCTTTTGAGGGCCATAGGATTAGCGCCTGCTGTGACAAGCTTTGCGCCTTCACGGTAGATTGATTGGCCTAACAGAGTGGCTGTTGTTGTTCCATCCCCTGCTACGTCTGATGTCTTAGAGGCAACCTCTTTGAGCATCTGAGCGCCCATGTTTTCAAATTTATCTTCGAGCTCTATCTCCTTAGCCACGGTAACGCCGTCCTTGGTAACAGTAGGTGATCCCCAAGACTTGTCCAAGATAACATTTCTTCCCTTTGGGCCAAGAGTTACCTTAACTGCCTCAGCCAGTGTGTTTATACCTGTCAATATTGATTCCCTGGCCTTGGAATCATATTTAATTTCCTTTGCTGCCATAATGAAATCCTCCTTGAGATTTTAAAATTAAAAGTAATTATTTAACAATAGCAATAATATCTTCTTCTTTCATGATAAGGTGGTCTTCGTTATCTATTTTGATCTCAGTTCCTGCATATTTGGAAAACAAGACTCTATCGCCTTTCTTAACCTCTAAAGGTATCTTTTTTTCTCCCTCTTCCCCGGCCTTTCCGCTTCCAACAGCAACAACGATTCCTTCCATTGGTTTTTCTTTGGCTGAATCAGGAATTATGATACCACCCTTGGTTGTTTCTTCCTCTTCAACTCTTTTTACAATTACTCGATCGTGTAGTGGCTGAATTTTCATTGCTCCTCCTTATTTTTCGTTCAATATTATAGATGACTAAAAAGAATAATGACGAAAATAAAAATGTCAAGCCCCTTGATTAAAAATCATTTTCAGACAAATTAGTGTGAAAATTATTTAAAACTCTTTTAATTTAGGGGCTATTTAGAAAAATAAAAGAGATTTCTTGACATAACTTTCGAACATAATTAAGCTTATTTTAACTAATTACGGAATAAAATTGATGTAACTAGCCAGGAGGACGGATCATGCCTATTTATGTGTGGGCTGGCAAGAACAAAAAAGGACGTTCCTTAAAAGGTGAATTAGAGGCTGCTGATGAAAGGATAGCAAGGATACAGCTTAAGAAAAGAAGTATCCAAGTTACGAAACTCAAACAAAAGTCTAAAGACCTTTTTGAGAATATTTCATTTATGCAGCCCAAGGTCACCAATAAAGACCTTGTTATCTTTACCAGGCAGTTTTCCACAATGATTGATGCTGGCCTTCCTCTTGTTCAGGGATTGAATATTCTGGGGGAGCAGACTGAGAATAAGACGTTTAGGAATATGCTCAAACAGGTAACAAAGGATGTGGAGGGTGGTTCCACCTTAGCAGATGCGCTCGGCAAACATTCTAAAGTGTTTGATTCCTTGTTTGTCAATTTAGTTGCTGCAGGAGAGGTTGGGGGGATTCTTGATACCATTTTGCAGCGCCTGGCAGCGTATATTGAAAAGGCAGAAAAGCTAAAATCTCAGATCAAAGGCGCCATGACCTATCCTCTTGTGGTGGTAGGTATCGCCGTTATTGTTATCGCCGTAATTATGATTTTCGTCATCCCTGTGTTTGAGGATATGTTTTCCAGTTTTGGAAAGGCACTACCAGTACCAACCCAGGTAGTGGTTGCTATGAGCGATTTTATTAAGGGAAATATACATTATATGATTGGGGGGCTGATTGTTTTTGTCTGGGCATTCAAAAGATACAGGGGAACAAAGTCAGGAAGAAGGAATATAGACAGTATCTTGCTCAAACTCCCAATTTTTGGTGAACTTATTAAGAAGGTGGCTGTTGCAAGATTTACAAGGACTCTCGGCACTATGGTCAGTAGCGGTGTGCCTATCTTAGATGCCTTAGAGATAACAGCCAAAACAGCAGGTAATGTTATAGTAGAAGAGGTTATTTTTGACGCAAGAAGTAGTATCGCTGAAGGACAAACAATTGCCGAACCTCTTTCCGAGACAGACATATTTCCTGGCATGGTAACCCAAATGATTTCTGTTGGAGAGTCAACTGGTGCTCTGGATGCCATGTTAGAAAAGATAGCGGATTTTTATGACGATGAGGTTGACGCTACAGTTTCTGCTATGACATCTATGCTGGAACCTCTCTTAATGTTGTTTTTAGGCGGCTCAATTGGAGGCCTGGTTGTTGCCATGTATCTTCCTATCTTCCAGATGGCTGCGGCAATGGGCTGACGCACACAATTATGGTCAAAACGGATCGAGACCTTGACCAGAAAGAGTCCCTTTCCCGTCTTCAATTATTGATGTTTCTGAGGGTGGGATTTGTTTCCCTCCTTTTAGGAGTAGCAATTGTAATTCAGGTAAGGGAAACAAAAACCTATTTTGGTGAGATCTTAAATGCGCACTACTTCCTTATTGCATTAATCTATTTTCTCACATTTATTTATATAGTTGCACTTAAGTACATCAAAAATCTCTTCAAGTTTGCCTATCTTCAACTCCTTATCGATACCATCTTCATAACAGCCATTATCTACACGACAGGCGGTATTGAAAGCATATTCTCCTTTCTTTATTTGTTGAACATAATCTCAGGGGGAATCATTCTTTATCGTTATGGAGGAATGATAATAGCCTCTTTTAGCAGCATTCTCTATGGTGCATTTCTTGATTTAAGTTACTATGGATTGATTAACCCCATTAGTTACCGCTTTCCCTATATCCAAGAATACCAGCGTAGTGAAATTTTTTATATGATTCTTGTCAATGTAGCTGCCTTTTATTTGGTAGCTTTTTTGAGTGGTTTTCTATCAGAGCAAATTCAAAAAAGTAGGGCTGAAGTTAAAGCTAAACAGAAAGATATAGTTGATTTGGAGATGCTCAAGGAAAACATTATTCAGAATATTTCATCGGGACTCGTTGCATTAGACGAGCGTAACAAAATTATTGTCTTTAATAGGGGAGCGGAAGTAATATTTAAAATTGATTCCAAAGATGCTATTCATAAGGATATTAGCGATATTATACCCCATATAATGCCGTATCTTAAGATTCATAGCCCACATAAATTTAGCCAACTCTCTTATAAGGGGAAGGAGGGCCAGCAAATTGATCTTCTTTTAAATATTTCACCTTTAAAAGAATATGATGGGAGCAATAAAGGAAAAATACTTGTATTTCAAGACACGACACGCATCAGGGAGATGGAGCAAGAGGTCAAGAGAATGGAAGATATGGCTATGCTTGGAGAATTAGCCGCTGGAATCGCCCACGAGATAAGAAATCCTTTAGCTTCAATAAGTGGATCAATTCAGGTGTTGAATGATAGCTTGTCAAAAGAAGAAACCCATATTAACAGAAGATTAATAGAGATTGTTTTAAGAGAAGTAAGCCGATTAGATCATCTTGTAAATGATTTTTTGCAGTTTGCGAGACCGCAAAGGATAGAAATTGAAGAATTTGAACTTAATCAGTTGATTATGGATACCCTCTATTTATTTCAAAATAGCCAGAGCTGGTCAGAGCATTTAGATATAGACACGAAAATTATGAGCCCCTTAACAATTAAATCAGATCCGCACCAGCTTAAACAGATATTTTGGAATATTTTTCTGAATGCGTCCGAGGCTATGCCAAAAGGTGGACTCATCTCTATTAATGCCCAGAAAGAAACGAATTTTAAAAGTTCAAGTGAATCTATAGAGTCAGTAAGGATAAAAATTGAGGATAATGGGCCAGGCTTAGATCCGAAAATAGCTAAGGAGATATTTAAACCTTTTTCTACAACTAAAAAAGATGGATCTGGCTTAGGTTTGGCTATAGTTAAAAGGCTTGTCGAGGGTCTTGGAGGTAAGGTTTCAGGTGAAAATTTGGCCAGTGAGGGTACGGCGATAACCATTCGGTTACCTGTTTCTATAGATAAAAAAGTGCTTACCGTGAGGTAACATATTGAATATTGTGGAGAGAAGTACATGGAATGTGGGATTTAGGAATGAATATATATCAACAAGCGTGGTTTTCTAAAATAATTCATCCAAGTAGATATTTAGGGGATGAGGTAAATTCTGTTCAGAAAGATCCTTCTGCTGTCGAGATCTCTATTGCTTTAGCATTTCCTGATGTTTACGAAATCGGGATGAGCCACCTGGGGTTAAAAATTTTATATCATATATTAAACTTACAGAACTGGCTTTCAGCAGAAAGGGTTTTTGCCCCATGGGTAGATTTAAGATTAGAGTATAAAAAGAAAGGCATTCCTCTTACATCTCTGGAGACAGAAAAACCTCTGTCTGAATTTGATATTATTGGCTTTAGCTTGCAGCATGAGCTCTGTTATACCAACACTCTGTCCATGCTTGATCTTGGCAACATACCCCTCTTAGCGAAAGACAGGGAATCCATGGATCCCCTGGTTATTGCAGGTGGCCCCGCATGCTTTAACCCTGAGCCAGTAGCTGCGCTATTTGATGCTATTGTTATAGGTGATGGAGAGGAAACAGCGCTTTCGATTTGCCAAACCGTACGAGAATGGAAATTGGATGGGCGGAATAGCAGGCCTGAGTTGTTAAAAGAGCTTGCAACAATTAAAGGCATTTACATCCCCTCTTTTTTTCAAGTGCATTACAATACAAAAGGAATCATACAGGACATAAAATCGCTGGTAAAAGGGTATGAAGGCGTTGAAAAGGCTATCGTTCCCGATCTTAATTGTTACCCTTTTCCTACAAAGCAAATAATCCCATTTACAGAGGTGGTTCATGATCGATTCACCATTGAGATTGCGAGGGGTTGTAGCAGAGGGTGTCGATTTTGTCAGGCAGGAATGATATATAGGCCTGTGAGGGAACGGGATCCTTATGAAATAGTGCGCATAGCTGAAAAAGGTTTACATGAGACAGGATTTGAGGATCTATCCCTTCTCTCTTTAAGTTCAGGTGATTACAGTTGTATCATTCCATTAGTACAGACGTTAATGCGAAAGGTGGCAGACAAACATGTTGCTATTAATTTTTCTTCATTAAGGATTGATACAGCCATTTCTTTATTAATGAAGGAGATAAAGAAGGTCAGGAAGACGAGTTTTACCGTTGCACCTGAAGCAGGCAGCCAGAAACTGAGAGATATTATTAATAAGGGATTGACAGAGGATCAGATTTTACATTCAGCTAAGGAGATTTATGAGGGGGGCTGGAACCTAATCAAGCTTTATTTTATGATAGGTCTTCCTTCTGAGGAGGATAGTGACCTTATTTCCATTGTTGAATTAAGTAAAAAGATTTCCAGATTAGGGCCTCAAGGAAGAAAGGGACATGTATTAAATGTAAGCATTTCTCCCTTTGTTCCTAAGGCACATACCCCTTTTGAGTGGTTGCCCCAGCTTGAACTTGAAGAAGCTAAACGAAGAATCAATTTTATCAAGGAACGATTGCAGAGCCATAGAGTGAAGGTTAAATGGAATAGTCCAGAAGCCAGCTGGTTAGAGGGTATCTTTTCAAGGGGGGATAGGAGATTAACCAAGGTATTACTTGAGGCGTGGCAGCAGGGTGCGCATTTTGATAGCTGGAGTGAACATCTTAACATAGATATCTGGAAAAAGGCCTTGAAAAGGTGCAATCTTGATCCAGATTTTTACCTTCTTCGGGAAAGGGCGCGCGATGAGGTTTTGCCATGGGAACATATACATTCCGGTATATCGAAAGAGTTTTTACTGAGCGAGTGGCAAAAGGCTATGGAGGGCAAAGAAACACCTGATTGCAGACAGTATTGTTCGAACTGTGGAGTCTGTAGCGACAATACCATTTCCCCGGTATTATTTGATACCTGGCATCCCTCGGAGGAAAAGGATAGGGTTTTATCAAAACAATTACATGAAAAAGGGGAAAGATATAGACTGTGTTTTACAAAACTTGAAAAGACCCGATATCTGAGCCACTTAGAGCTTATTAAGGTGTTTATAAGGGCGTTTAGAAGAATTGGGATGGATTTAGTGTATTCGAGCGGCTATCATCCTATGCCAAAGATCTCCTTTGCAGTGGCACTCCCTGTGGGAACAGAATCCTTAAGCGAAATAGTGGATGTTCAGGCTAAAAATATTCTAAATACATCACTCACAATAAAGAAGCTTAATAAGGAACTCCCACCTGGCATCAGGGTTATTTCTATGGAGGAGATAGCAATAAAGGAGTCTCCTCCCAGAATTAAAGAAAGCTATTTTCATGTTCGGGCAAATGGATATTTCAACAAAGAAGCTGTGGATAGGTTTTTGATGTTAAAGTCCTGTTTAGCAGTCAAGAAACGCAGGAAGGGTGAAAAAATAGTTGATATTCGATCTCAGGTGAAGGCATTACATGTGTTACCCAATGGCGAGCTCGAATTAACTGTAAGACATGGAAAAGGGCCGGAATTGAAGCCTACTGAGATTATAAAGAATGTGTTCACTCTTAATGACAGTCAGATAGAGGGAATGAGAGTTTTAAAAACAAAAAGTCTTATTAT
>CAZBBQ010000033.1:0-11327 GCA_964489745.1 uncultured Desulfobacteraceae bacterium | reverse complement strand
AAGCCTTCTTCACTTAACAGATTTAAATCCTATGGTTTTAGACATAGATGCCTTTGCCCTCCAGAACTCCTTTGAAATCAGCAATCATGAACAAGCTGGATGCCATGCCCTGGTCAACATCGGGGCTCAACAGCTGACAATAAACGTTATTAAAGATGGTGCTTCCATATTCACCAGGGACTCATCATATGGTGGATCACAAATCACAAGCGAGATCCAACAAAAATTAAATATATCTTATCAAGAAGCAGAAATGATAAAATTGGGTGCTAAGCCATTAGAAACAGAGAAGAAACCTATAATTGAGGAGATATTTTCATCAACGGTTACAAAATGGGCTCAGGAAGTAAAAAGAGCCCTTGATTTTGTGGCAACTACTTTTATGGATGTAAAAGTTGAAAATGTCTTGCTTAGCGGAGGATCATCCTTGATTAAAGGATTCAGTAAATATCTCGGCCTTGAAACAGGTCTAAAGATAGAAATGCTCAATCCTTTTGGTAATTTAGAGATTAAGGAAAAATTATTTGATGCAAACTACATAAATTATCATGCCCCAATGGCCGCTATTTCCATTGGTCTTGCATTACGAAGTATAGGTGATAGATGATCAAAGTTAATCTTTTTCCTTTTAGGGCTGCGAGGATAAAAGAAAATATAAGGCGACAGGTAACTATCTACGTGCTCTCTGTTATATTTCTTATCTTGGCTAGCAGCTACTTCTATCTTGATCTTAACAACAAGGTAAACACCCTGAGAGAAGAGCAAGATGTTAAGCAAAAAGAACTGGACTCCTTTAAAGATACCAATAGAAAAATAGCGGCTCTTAAGAGAACAATTGCTGCCGTCGAAGTGAAATTAAAGACAATAAAAAGATTAGAAAAAGGCAAAACTGGGCCAGTCAAACTCTTAGATGATATAGCCATGAGTGTACCAGAAGATAAGTTATGGCTCACTACTCTAAAAGAACAAAAAGGAACACTTGTTTTAAACGGAACAGCGATGGATAACGAAACTGTTGCAGATTTTATGGATAGACTACAAAACACACAAAGCATAAACTCCGTTCAATTAGTTAGAACAAGGCAGAAGAAAATACCGGGATTTGATTTGAGTCTCAAAGATTTCTCTCTGAACTCAAAAACATACGCCTTTAAAGAAAAGACTCTCCCTAAAGCAGGCAAAAAGAAATAGAGGGGAAGATAGAGGACTATGGCAATCGATCTAACTACCTATTTTGATAAAATATCCAAATTGAGGATGATACACAGGGTCCTCATCTTTGCAGGGACAATTGTTCTTGTTATAGGTCTCTATATTTGGCTCGTATACATCCCGAAAACAGGTGAAATAAAGACGATAAAATCCGAACTGGATAGATTAGAAAGTAATATCAGGATTGCCAGGGTCAGGGCGAAAAATTTGAAAAGGCTTGAAGCTGATCTTACCAAAGCCCAAAGTGATTTAAAAATTGCCATCAAGCTTCTTCCTACTACCAGTGAAATCCCAAGCCTTTTAAAGAGCATTACCAAACTCGGTAATGATTCAAACCTGGAATTTCTCCTGTTTAGCCCAGAAAAGCAGGTTCCAAAAGAATTTTATATAGAAATTCCGGTAAGCATAGAGGTGCTAGGAAGTTATCATGATGTTGCTATATTTTTTGACAAGGTTGGAAAGTTAGATAGGATCGTTAATGTTGTCAATGTGAACATGATTCCAATCAAAGAGCTGAGCACTACTCTTAAAACTTCATGTAAAGCCACAACCTACCGGTTTAAAGAGGGGAAAAAGACCGAAAGTGTATCCAAAAAAAAGAAATAGCATAGTCATGCTTTTGATATGTGGTATTGTGGTTATTCCTATTTTTTTAGGAATATCTACAACTCAAGCTAAGGAAAAGGTTACCGTTAAGATCCCACAAGTGAAAAAAGAGGCCGCTGAACCATCAAAAAAATCTATGGAGGAAACAACTGTTGCTGTAGACACGAAAGACAAAGCAGAAGCAGCCTATTTTTATGATCCTATTAATAAAATAGATCCCTTCAAATCCTTTATTGTTGTAAGAAGGGAGTTAGAGGAAAAAGAACAAGGAACACCAAAAACCTATCTTGAGACCCTTGACATTTCACAGTTGACCATCTCTGCCATAGTATTAGGAAGTAAGGGAAATTGGGCGCTTGTTCGGGATTCAAAGGGAGATGGTCATGTAATTAAGGTGGGAACCCTTATAGGAAGGAAAAGCGGTCGAGTAAAGAAAATCCTTGGAAAAGAGGTTGTTGTCACTGAATCTTATAAGGATATTAGAGGTCGCGAAATGATAAAGGATATCTCGATAAAACTCCCATCTATAGACATAGATTAGTTCAGTAAAATAGCAAAATAAAGGAGAGCTGGCATGTTTTATAAAAAAGGCCTAAGAAAAGAAAATGGTATCTCTCTGTTGATACCATTCTTTTTAACCTTTCTTGTCTTTAGTTGTGCTCAAGCGCCTGCAAAAAAAGAGGTTGCAGGTATACCAGAAGAGAAGCTTACCCAAATCGAATCAATAAAAGTCATTTCTGATCCCTCTGATGAAAAGACAATGATTACAATAACCAGTTCAAGACTTGTCTCCTATGCTGCCTTTAAGCTGGTTCAACCATTACGCCTCATAGTGGATTTAAATGCACTTCCTGCTACGGGATTGACCGACCCTGATGTCATTAATGACAGGCTCATAAAAGGCATCCGTTTTGAAAAAGCCAAAGATAGGCCTGCATCGACACGTCTTATTGCTACTTTAATTCAGGATGTGGAATACAATGTGAGTGAAGAGGATAAAACAGTAAAATTCATGCTTTCGGCGAAAAAAACCGGTGAAATTGAAAAAGTGCAGCTTCCTTCTACGCCAGCAGAAGGGGATAAAATGGCAGCAAAAGAACCTCGCCTGTACTTTTCACCGACTAAAACACAACTGAATCAAATACTTGGAGTCGATTTTTACATGCTCCCAAAAGGAAAATCGAGGATCACGGTGACCACCACTAAAAAGGCAAATTATGATTTAAGCAGGAAAAACTCTCTTGCTTTGCTTTTAGAGATAAGGGACGCCACCATCCCATCCGAACTAACAAGATACTTAAACTCCTCCCTCTTTAAAGGGGCAATTAATCAAATTACACCGATTGTAAAAGTTGCTGAAAAGCAGGTCGATCTGGAAATAGAGTTAAAAGAAATGGTCCCTTACCATATGATACAGACGGATAAAGAAATAAGGTTAAATTTTAGTAAAACGTCTGTCAAACCACCTGCCAAAAAAATACCACAGACCAAGCTTGGTAAGACCTATGTGAAACCAACGAAAAAGATACCTTCCGAGGCATTTGTTAAATCTGCGAAAATGATCCCCAATTCAGGTAAAGGTGCTGTTAATTCTCCTCATAAAACCACCAAATATACAGGGGCAAAAATGACCCTTGAATTTGCTGATGCAGACATAAGAAACATCCTCAAGTTAATTGGAGAGGTGAGCAAGCGGAATATAGTGTGGGGGCCCGAGGTAAAAGGCACAGCGTCTATGAGATTAAAAAATGTTCCCTGGGATCAGGCCCTGGATGTAGTGCTAGATGTAAATAATCTTGGTAAGAGAGAAGATGGAACTATTATCAGGATAATGACAAAAGATACTATAAAGGCATTAGAGCAAGAGGAGGAATCGAAACTAAGGGCTGAAAGGGAAAGGTTAAAAGAGAATAAGGCCGCAAGGAAGGCGGCCGAGGCAGAAGAGCCATTGGAAACTGCCTATATAACTGTCAATTATCAGGATGTCACTGCTATAAAAACCCTTATAGAAGAAAATGTGAAGGGACCGAGAGGGAGATTATCAGTTGATGCCGCAACGAAAACCATAATCATTACGGATACAGCCTCCAATGTAAAAAAGGCAAAGGCCTTGAAAGACAGGCAAGATATACCGATCAAACAGGTAATGATCGAAGCGAGGATTGTTGAGGCTACCACAAGTTTTGGAAGGAATATAGGAGTTGAATGGACAGGTAGCTACCAAACATCCAGACATCCTTGGGGGGGATCTGGACCGAGGTCGTATGCCTATAATTTCGCTACAAACTTTACCATGCCCAGCGCCACTGCAGCAGGAATAGCCTTTAGCAACTCAGCGGCTACAAAGGTCCTTAACGCACAAATAGCCCTGGCTGAGACTGATAATAAGGCGAAGACCCTGTCTGCGCCGAAAATCATTACACGTGATACAAAAACAGCTACCATAAAGCAAGGCACAAAGATTGTAATCCCTTCAGGCACAGATTCGAGTGGAAACAAAACATATGAACAGGTTGATGCCACGCTAAAACTCGAGGTGACTCCCAAAATAACACCAAATAACATGGTTATTTTGGACATTGATGTGAGTGATGACTATCCTGATTATTCTCAAGCAATAGGTGAAAATGTTCCAATCAGAACCAAGAATGCCAATACACAGATGATGGTTGCGAGCGGAGACACGGTTATTATAGGAGGAATCTATAAGGAAAACACAAGTGTTGTTATGGAGGGAACGCCATGGCTCAGTAAAATACCTATCTTTGGATGGCTTTTCAAGAGAGAGGCGAAGCAAAAGGATAAAAGTGAACTCCTCATCTTTCTGACACCTACTGTATTGCCAAGTCTCAAAAATTAAAGCTCTACTCGCATAACAAAAAGAGCTGTTTATAATCATAAACAGCTCTTTTTGTTAGCTACAAAAAATCTTTTCGTAAAAATAGCTATAAAATCTTCAGAATATCCAAAAGATTATCTATATAATAATCAGCCTTGAGGGATTTGTTTTTGTATGCGATGAAGGGTACACCAGAGGCCTGACAAACAGTAAAATCTACTTCAGAATCACCTACATACAAACATTCCTGGGGTTCGATCCGAAAAAAATCAAGAATCTTGAAGATGGGCTCTGGGTGGGGTTTGGGATTTTTGACATCTAAGGATGAAACAACTATTTCAAAATAGTGGCTAAGTCCGTTTATCGCGAGAACTTTTTCTATAGTATTGCTCCGATTTGTTGCTACTGCAAGACCATACCTCGGTTTGAGAATATCGAGCACCTCTTTCAGTCCTGGCTCCATAACCATATCCTTTATAAAGGGCATATAATCAACCTTTAAACGATATTCCTGAGCCTTGGCTCCATACGGAGTGCCTCGAAAGATACGATTTAATGATTCTACTACGGTATGCATGTGAACAAACGCAACATCTTTATTCGTGAGTGGAGGGAGACCAAAATGGGATAGAATATGGTTATAGAAATTAACATTTGCCTGCTGCGAATCAAACATTACTCCATCGCAATCAAATATAATCACTGATGTACTCATAGTGCTTTATAATCTACCCATAGTCAGCCAAAAGATCAATCATAACTTGCAATAGGCCGTTTTTTATGTAAATTAATAAACACTGAGCCAGTTGTAAGAGGTTGAAAGGATTCTGAATCATGAAACGCTTTTTTCAGCAAAAAAATGAAACCTTTTTAACAAGGAACAAATGGAAATAAAATCAGATTATCTCATCATCGGAAGTGGGATTGCCGGACTTAGCTTTGCCCTCAAGGCAGCCCTGAGAGGAAGGGTTACAATAGTAACAAAAAAAGAGACAATGGATGCCTCTACCAATTATGCCCAGGGGGGTATCGCCTCAGTGTTAGACCCACATGATTCATTCGATCTTCACATAAAAGATACATTAGAGTCCGGTGCTGGCCTCTGTAACGAACAGGTTGTTCGTATGGTTGTCACAAATGGGCCTGATATGATTAAAGAACTTATCTCTCTTGGGGTTAACTTCTCACATAATACAACACAGGCCGACAAATTAGATCTCACAAAGGAAGGAGGCCATTCCAGAAGAAGGATTGTCCATACCAAAGATCTTACTGGGCAAGAGGTGGAAAGAGCCCTTATCTATAATGCGGAGAAGAATAAAAATATTAAGATCTATGAAAATCATATGGTCATAGATCTGATTACTACATCAAAATTTATAAAAAGAGGTCTCTCAACCAATGAGACGAAAGAGACATGCTGGGGTGCCTATGTTCTGGACATAATCACAGGCGAGGTAAATACCTTCCTGTCCAGGGTAATAGTCCTTGCAACCGGGGGAGCAGGCAAGGTGTATCTTTATACCAGCAACCCTGATATTGCCACTGGTGATGGTGTGGCTATTGGGTATAGGGCCGGTGCAAAGGTGGCAAACATGGAATTTGTGCAATTCCACCCCACGTGCCTCTACCATCCGATGGAAAATAATTTTTTGATTAGTGAGTCGGTCAGGGGTGAGGGAGGGCGACTGATTAATAAAAAGGGCGATCATTTCATGGAACGCTACCACCCTTTAAAGGATTTAGCCCTGAGAGATGTTGTGGCACGATCAATTGATACTGAATTAAAGAAGAGCGGCGATGAATGCGTTTATCTGGATATAAGTCACCGATCCTCGGATTTTATAAAAAACCGGTTTCCAAACATCTATATGAAGTGTTTAGAACTCAACATAGATATTACGAAAGAACCCATTCCAGTAGTGCCTGCTGCTCATTATATGTGTGGTGGCATTATGACAGATACGCAGGGGCGGACCAATATAACCAATCTCTACGCAATAGGTGAGGTAGCCTGTACAGGGCTCCATGGCGCAAACCGATTAGCCAGTAATTCTCTTATAGAGGCCCTTGTTTTTTCACGGTCCGCCTTTGAAGACAGCGCCAAAACAATTACTGGCACAGATGATTATCAATTCCCTCCTGTTCCTCTTTGGGACACAGGCTCAGCAACTGACAGCGATGAATCTGTGGTCGTCTCCCATAACTGGGATGAGGTAAGAAGAATGATGTGGAACTATGTTGGCATAGTCAGGACAAATAAGAGGTTGATCAGGGCCACGAGGAGGATAGAGGTCATCCAACAGGAAATCAAAGATTACTACTGGAATTTTATAATCGCAAGGGATTTGTTGGAACTGAGAAATCTGGCAACTGTTGCCGAGTTAATCATCACCTCCGCTACCATACGGAAGGAAAGCCGTGGTCTTCATTATAACCTGGATTACCTGGAAAGGGATGACAATAACTGGCACCATGATACAATTATTTAGGAAATAAGGTATGGCAGAAAAACATGGTATGTGTAGTTCTGTGACTATTGAGACAATAGAAATCAGATACTTATAGTGTTTACCAGAGAGTAATCGGGAATCGGATCAATAAACGCTGAAATAGCTTCTCCCGTCCCGTAATCTTAAGCCATGTCATTGCAAAGGCATAGAGCAGGCCCAAAGAGATGGCGCCAAGGACACTATAAAGAAGCCCCATAAATATAAGATGTCCAACATCCCACGCCCACTCAAAACAAAAAGGGAACATATCAGCTCCTTTTGATAACCCCGGAATCAGTTACCACTTTGCTAAGCACCTCGACTGGATTCATTTCTGCCTCTTGCGGAAACAGGGGTAAATATCTATAAGACAGCGAAAATAAAAGCACTCCATAGCCAACGGCTCCTATTGCAATTCCCCACTCCTGCCAGGTTGGAAAGTAACTCATAAACTTGTCAAACGGCATAACTGGTACGGCAAGGGTCTGGATACTAAACACAAACCTGTTAAGCACAATACCAATAACATTCATCAGGGCGCCTATAACAAGGAGATCGTTCCTCTCTCTGAATTTTGGGGTTATCAGAATAATTGCCGGAATAATACCGAAAATCCCTATCTCAGCAATAATAAGCCACATTCCATAGGGTTCTTGATAAAAATCCGTAAATGACATCCCGGCCCGAGGGACAACCCCATAGGCCCAGGCGATCGTATCCACAATCTTTAACACGATATAGGTGGCAAGGAGCCAGCCTGAAATCTTGGCTAACAAGTGAAACACGCTCCTTTTTATCAATTCTTTTTTGGTGACCTTCTGTGCGATCCATACACAAAGTAAGGTAAAAGATGGGCCTGCGGCAATAGCGGAATGTATAAATAAAAAGAAGGTCCATGGCCATATAAGAAAGCCTTCTCTAAAGGCAAAAGGGCGAGCGAACAGCACACCAAACATCCCGCCCAATGAGCCTTGATGAAAAAAAGAAAGAAACGTGCCTACAGCAGCAAAAAGGGCGACTATATGATGAAGGGTATTACCAAAGATATCAATCTCTGGTATCTCCGTTAGTTTTCTATTGGACAGCACTAAAGGAAGATATTCAATGGTGAGTACGCCAAGGTATACAGTGATACAAAAAGAGACCTCTGTCAACATTGAATGGACATTCGCATGCCAGAAAATAAACCATCCTCGTAGTGGTTGTCCAATATCCACCCCAAGCATTGCAATAGCAGATGAGTAACAAATGAATCCGATAACAACAGCTGTATTGACAACAGCCTTCAGGTTTTCGCGGAAGGGATAAATAAAAATTTCGCCGATGATGTGAGTCAAAAATCCTGTAAAGAATGCGCCTGCACCAAGGGCAATCATGGAGAGATCAAATACAATCCACAAACCAAACGCAAAGTAGTGATTCATGTTTGTCTGGTTCAAGCCTTTGAAAAAACATAAAAAGGCTGATACTAAACCCAAGGCAATAAAGGCAACCCATAGAATCATCCATGGCACAAATGTCTTTAAGGAACATCTTTGAACACCATTGGGGATTAAAGCCAAATCCATAATGAGCCCTTTGTTTTGTTGGTTTTATTGGGTGCAACTGACATTATTTAAATTCCCCAGTCAAATAATTATCTGCCATGCGCCTCACCCAAGTTTTCGTGCTCATATAATATACCTTGGGTTCGGTACCAAGCCTCTCCAGCAATCGAAAGGCATGCGGACTTTTGATAAGCTGAGAAACCTTATGCTCAGAGTTATTAAGGTCACCAAAGGTTATGGCCTTTGTGGGACAGGCCTCTGCACAGGCAGGAATATATTCATCCTCCTTCAGATCTCTTCTGCCCTTCGCATATGCCTTTGACTTGGCCCTTGTTAACCTATGGTGGCAGAATGTACACTTCTCTACGACGCCTCGCATCCTTGGGGAAACCTCTGGAGAGAGATATCTATCCATACCTTCAGGGAAAGAAGGGTCAAACCAGTTAAAGGACCGCGCGTGATAGGGACATGCAGCCATACAGTATCTACAGCCTATGCACCGTGTATAAATCTGGCTTATTATTCCAGTGTTTGGGTCTTTTCTGGTTGCTGTTGCCGGACACACTGGCACACATGGTGGATTATCACACTGCATACAAGGTCTGGGGATATACACGACCTCAGTTTTTGGAAACTCCTTTCCATTCGTTATCATGTAAATCTGAAGCCAGGCTATGTTCCTTGTCTTATCCGATTCATCATGTAATACAGAAATGTTATTTTCAGAGGCGCAGGCGACAGTGCATAACCCACAGCCAATACATTTATCTAAATCAATAACCATCCCGTATCGATTGCCGTTCGTATTCTCTTCCTTTTTCATAGCCTTTTCTTTTCTTAAGGAATGTTATGCCTTGATTACCTTAACCCTCGTGTTCCACCACACAGGTTGCCCACTTAAAGGATCATCAACTGGGTCAATTATCTCATTTGGATTGACACCCTTTCCCTTAAGATACTTATCATATGCTGTATGTCCAAGACCAAAAGGGATAAAGATAACGCCAGGCATAGCCCCATCAAAAAGATGAATCCTTACCGATACCTCACCTTTAGGAGATTGTAACATCACCTTTAAGCCCTCTGTTAGGCCGTAACGAGATGCTGTTTTTGGATTAACCTCTACAAAGAGATCATCTTGTTTAATCTGATGATCAAAGAGCGTTTTATTGAGGAATGGTGGATTTCCTATCCATCCGGTTGCAAGGTTTATAAATTCAACGGGTAAAAGACGTAAGGGATATTCATTTTCTTCTCCCTGTGATTTTATTTCTTCATAATGAGGCATATATATCTCATCTCCCTTACCGCTTATGCCCAAATCTAATACCGCATCATCAAACGATTTCCCCCTTGAATAGGCCTTAAGGGCCAGCTCTATCTCAGTGGAGAAAAATTCAAATTTCTTGCTTGGCGTCTTAAATATATCCGCCCTTTTGCTAAAAGAATATCTTGGATTATGCCAGTATCCATTTTTTGCAACGTCCTCCCACGAAACTGCATTTCCCCCTGCATCATAAAGCCCGCTGACTCTCTCCTGTAAGGCCTCTTCAAAATGAGCCCATTGAAAGGAGTGAGCAACCGTTCCACCTATTTTTTTCGCCAGAGATATGATGACATCCCCGCTGTGTCTCGTGCGATACAATGGTTTTACCACTGGCTGAGAAAGGGCATAACAAGGATATGGAATCCCTGGTGGCCTTATGATATCAACCATCTTTTCAAGGTGACTATGATCAGGTAGAATCAGATCAGCCATCATAGAGGTTTCATCCATAAATGGAGAAAAACTCACAATAAAGGGTATTTTTGTCAGTGCCTTGATAAAACTCTGGTTGTCCGGCATAGTATGCACAGGGTTTGCAGAGCATAATAAAAGTGTATCAACAGGGGAATTCTGGCTCCCATTTATCATCTCTGTAAACTTATGTATAAGGCTTCTGGTAAACGGGTATTGTAACGTTCCAGCACGATCGAGCCTTTCTTTTGTAAGGCCCTTGTTGGCCACTGAATCGTATTCTATATCTGCCCACGGTGCCAACGGAACATCATCTGCTATGATAGTCCCTCCCTTTTTATTTACTCTTCCTGCCAATGCATTCAGTGCATGTATAGACATAAACTCATACAAACTGCCAGGAAATGTGCCTTTGCCTCTTCCGGCAAGGGCAATAGGGGCGTGAGCTGATGCAAACTTTCTGGCTACCTCAACAATGACCTTACTTTTTATTCCTGTGATATTTTCTACATTTTCAGGAGAGTATTTCCCCAAGACAATACTTGAAAATCCCTTATGTTCCACGCCCTTGTCATCAAACCAATCATAAAACCCAAAGCTATGATTTTTGATGAATTCTTTGCTATAGAGCTTTTCCTTGATAATGACATGAGCCATTCCAAGGGCAAGGGCCGCCTCTGTGCCAGGAAATGGAGCAAGCCAAATGTCAGCCTTTGAGGCAGTGTTTGAGGCTCGCGGCTCAACCTGTACTATATGCGTTTTATGTTTTTTTTCATTGGTGGCCCATTTTCTCCATAAACTCAGCATTCTCCCAGGAGAACCCCAGCCATCCAAAAGGCCGCAGCCAAAGCTCAAAACAAAATCAGCATTTTCCAGATCAAATGCCAAAGGAC
>CAZBBQ010000032.1:7450-11338 GCA_964489745.1 uncultured Desulfobacteraceae bacterium | reverse complement strand
TTTAGGCACTTTTCTTGATTAAACCAGGTTAGCCATTGGCGCACAATAAACAAGCCAACACCTCTGTAGTGGTAATTTGACTTAAGATGTCCAACTCACCTGTTCATATTCCTATTAATGGTGTGATAGATCTCCATACCTTTTTACCAAACGAGGCTGGCCAAGCCGTTGATGAATATCTCAATGTATGTTCTCAAAAAGGCATATTGGAAGTTAAGATAATTCATGGTAAGGGTAAGGGAATATTACGTCGTACGGTGGAAGCTGTCTTAAAGAGGCATCCCCTAGTTTTATCCTTCAAGCAAGATAGAGGCCCTTCAAGTTGGGGCGCAACTGTTGTTTTTTTAAAAGGTAATGAAAAGGGATAAGCATGAAAGATAAATTTAGACCATCCAAAGTAATAGTATTCGTAGTTCTGATTTTTTTTATTGCCCTCCCCATATCCCTTGATTTTTTAATGGGTACCCGATTAGGCAAGTATTTTTCCTGGCTTGAAAGCGGTATCAGTATCGGCGGGACAAAAGTCACCATAATAAATGTCGCCTATCTCATTATTTTTCTCATTTTTTTCACGTTTCTCTCCAGGATCATCAGGAAGGCATTGAAAAACAGGGTTCTTCCTCGAACCAAGCTGGATATTGGGGCACGGGCATCATTTGTAAATGTTGTTATTTACACCTTTTGGATTTTGGCTATCTATACAGGGATAAATATCTTAGGAATTAATCTTTCATCCCTTACATTTATGGCAGGTGCCCTTGGGATTGGAATCGGTTTTGGTCTACAGAATATTGTCAATAATTTTATAAGTGGAATCATTCTTCTCTTTGATCCCTCTATCCAGGTAGGTGATATGGTCCAGATCGGTGAGGATTGGGGAACAATAAATAGAATAAATATACGGACTACCATCGTTCAGACCTTTGATAATGCATCCTTGATTATCCCCAATTCTCAAATGCTTTCAAACAGGGTTACGAACTGGTCTTTTAAGGATCCAAAAGTCAGGCGCCAGGTAGATGTTGGCGTGGCGTATGGCTCTGATGTTCAGAAGGTGCGTAAAATTCTGTTAAAGATTGTAAGTGATATGTCTGAGATTATGAATGATCCAGCACCCCGGGTAGATTTTATGGATTTTGGTGACAGTGCGCTTATTTTCAGGGTTAGGTTCTGGATAACTTCCCCGGAGTTTTGGTTAACTGCACCAACAGAGCTCAGGTTTAGAATTGATGAGGAATTCAAGAAAAACAATATTGAAATCGCATTTCCTCAGCAAGATATCCATATCAGAAGTGTCTCTGGTCTGAAAGAAATCTTTAATGGGAGAGATAATTCACAGAAGATACCGAAGAAAAATCAAAAGTGAGTTTCAGGTTTGAAAAAATGGTATTCTTTGTCTTGCATTGTATTTTGAAAAGACAATGCTATCTATTTCTTACTGTGGGAAAATGACAATCATAAGCGGGCAGAAGTAAAAGTTGATAGACAATCAATCATAGAAAATGAGGTAGTGATTATGAAAATTCACGAATTTCAGGCAAAGGATCTGTTTCGAAATTTTGGGATACCAGTTCCATCCGGTACATTAGCTACAACATCAAGCCAAGCAGTGGAAAATGCAAAGAGCATTCCCGGCCCTCCATGGGTAGTGAAGGCACAGATCCATGCTGGTGGGCGAGGAAAAGGAGGTGGAGTAAGACTGGTGAGGAGTCTTGAGGAAATGAAGAAAGCAGCTGATGAGATTCTCTCTAACCCCCTGATCACACCACAGACGGGCCCTGCAGGACAGAAGGTTCGACAGGTATTAATAGAGGAAGGATTGGAAATTGAGAGGGAGTTCTATCTGGGTATTGTTATTGATCGAAAGCTGGAATCTCCTGTGATGATATTTAGCCAGGCAGGTGGAATGGAGATTGAAGAGGTCTCTGCTCAGCATCCGGAATTAGTTTTACTTGAAGCCATCGATAGTATTCAGGGATTTATGCCCTATCAGGCAAGAAATTTTTTCTATGCCCTTGACCCAATGCCGAATAAAAGTATGCTGAAAGACTTTTCTGCAACAATGACCAGGCTGTATACATTATTTCTATCTAAAGATTGTTCATTAGTTGAGATCAACCCCTTAGTTCTTACCAAATCAGGCAATGTTGTTGCCCTGGATGCAAAAATCAACTTTGATGACAATGCCCTATTTAGACAAAAGGAAATTGCGCAACTTCATGATCCACATGAAATGGACGAGTTGGAGGTAAAGGCAGCTGAGTCAAATCTGAACTACATTAGGCTGGATGGTAATATTGGTGCGATGGTAAATGGGGCAGGACTGGCAATGGCCACTATGGATGTCATTAAACTGGCAGGCGCTGAACCAGCCAATTTTTTGGATGTTGGTGGCGGTGCAAGCGAGGAGATGGTTGCAAACGGTTTAAAAATTATACTGAGTGACGAAAGGGTCAAGGCAATCTTGATCAATATATTTGGCGGCATAATGAGGTGTGATGTTCTGGCACGGGGTGTGGTAAATGCTGCTAAAGAGGTAAAAATAAATGTTCCTCTTATTGTGAGGTTAGAAGGGACAAATGTCGTGGAAGGGAGAGAGATTTTAAAAAATTCCGATCTTGATTTTTCAGTGGCACAAGATATAGAAGAAGCCGCCAGAATGGTAGCCAAACAAGTGAGTTAGATAGCTGTCATGTAACTTTTCAGCCACTAAGTCACCAAGCCTTTCGGCCGTGAGCTCAAGGCCGAACGGGCACAAAGTAAAATAATAAATTATACCCCTCTATTAACAGGGTAAGGTTTCATTGCAATGTATAGATCATTATACCCGGGATTAACAATAATCTTCGTGGCTTTGTGTCTTTGTGGCAACAAAATGGGCTAATATAAATAGAAATGGGGTAATCATATGGGTATCTTAGTTGATGAGAATACAAAGGTTGTTGTCCAAGGCATTACAGGCAATGAAGGGACATTCCATGCAAAACAAATGCTGGCTTATGGCACCGATATTGTGGCAGGGGTGACACCTGGTAAAGGTGGAGAAGAGGTTGAGGGTATACCGGTTTTAAACAGGGTAAAGGATGCGGTGGATATTTACAGTGCCAATACTTCCTGCATCTTTGTGCCACCACCATTTGCCGCTGATGCCATGATCGAAGCCGCTAATGCAGGAATAGATGTCATTGTGTGCATTACTGAGGGGATTCCTACTCTTGATATGATTAAGGCAGTTACCTTTATTAAAAAGTGTGGCGCCGTCCTCATCGGCCCAAACACTCCGGGAATTATCTCACCAGGGAAGACAAAGGTGGGGATAATGCCAGGTCATGTACACAAACAGGGAAACATTGGTGTGCTTTCCAGGAGTGGGACCCTCACCTATGAGGTTGTGGACCAATTGACACGGGTTGGGTTGGGGCAATCTACCTGTATTGGTTTAGGTGGAGATCCAATCGTTGGAGCTTCCTTTGTAGATCATTTACAACGATTTAAAGAGGATACAGAAACAAAGGGCGTTGTCCTTATCGGGGAGATAGGTGGCACGGCTGAGGAAGAGGCTGCAGAGTATATAGAAGAAGAATTTGATAAGCCTGTAGCTGCCTTTATTGCCGGACAAACAGCGCCTCCTGGAAGACGGATGGGCCATGCTGGGGCTATAATTTCTGGAGGCAAGGGAAAGGCTGAGGATAAGATACATGCCCTTAAATCTCATGGAATAACTGTGGTTGTCAATCTTGGACAAATGGGAAAGACGGCCTTGCAGGTCTTTACGTGATGTCAATGGTCCGTTGTAGATCGTGTGTTTATGGATCACAATCAACAATTGATTGACTTGTGTAAATAAAATTATTATAAAGAGGATAAATAAGTTTAAATTTTACCGCA
>CAZBBQ010000032.1:5680-7350 GCA_964489745.1 uncultured Desulfobacteraceae bacterium | reverse complement strand
TTATTAATCTGCGTGTGTCTGCGGCAAAAAAGGAATTTCCACTACATTTAATTAAGAGGTGTATAAATGTTTGGTCTTGGCATGCCAGAATTGCTTATAATTCTTGTTATTATCTTGATAATTTTTGGTGCGGGAAAACTTCCTCAAATTGGAAAAGGTCTCGGTCAGGGGATAAAGAATTTTAGAGACTCAACTAAATCTACCAAAGAAAGCCCTGAAGAAATACCTGAGGATTCTGGTGATAATAAGAAGGAAACCTAAAGATTCAATGATAAGCCCTCCTCAGAAAGATCCTTAATAAGCCAAAGGCTTATTAAAATGGTATATCGTCTTCAGGTTCTTCTGGTCCTGCCATAGGAGTGGCCTCTACTGGCTCTTCAGTTGGAAAACGTTTTTCAGGATATTCAGCCTCTGCTGTTTTGCCTGCCCTATCCAGCATCTGCATTCTCCAGGCCATAATCTCTGTTGTATACCTTTTATTTCCATCCCGATCCTCCCAATCTCTCGTTTGTAGACTTCCTTCTATATAAACGAGACTACCTTTATGCAAGTATTCACCACAGATCTCCCCCAGTCTTCTCCAGGCCACGATTCTATGCCATTCAGTCCTCTCTTGCTTTTCACCATCTTTATTTGTCCATTGATCCTTTGTGGCTATTCTAAAGTTAGCAACAGCTGCCCCGCTTGGTGTGTATCGTAATTCAGGATCGGCACCAAGGTTACCTATTAACATTACCTTATTTAAACTTGCCATAACTACCTCCCATTTACAGAAAGTGTGTAGAAAAAATGTATCACATTGAATAAAATTTTCAACTTAAAACATCTTACACAAAGCCAATCAGCTTTACCTAACCTTTTTATTAAAAACGAAATAACAATCTATGCCCTTGTCTTTGATCCAATCGTTTCAGGCCTGCATTATGAGCCCATTTCAGGGCCATTGAATATTCCTCTACTGAGATCCTGTTATTAAGATATTCATCCTGATATGCGGTACCACACGGTCTATATTGATCCATAACATTTACATATGTAGTATCTGATATCTCTTTAGAGAGAAACTCCACAATATCCCTGGTTCCGGCAATCCCATGAGGCATTACAAGGTGCCGCACCAGCAATCCTCTTTCAGCAATACCGTTCTTGTCTATTTTTAAATCACCCACCTGGGCATACATTTCTTTAAAGGCCTTAATGGCAATTTCTCTGTAATCCGATGCACTGCAATATCTATCTGCCCATTTTTTATCCCAGAATTTAAAATCAGGCATATAGATATCAACAATGCCTTCCAGTAGCTTAAGGGTTTCCACCCTCTCATAGCCACCACTATTATATACTATTGGAATATGTAGACCATGCTCTACAGCCAGTAAAAGAGCTTCCAGAATCTGAGGAACAACATGGGTAGGGGTAACCAGGTTTATGTTATGACAACCCTTGTTTTGCAATGCTATCATTATTGCTGCTAAATCCTTTGCTTCCATCTCTATCCCCTCACCCAGATGGCTTATCTCGTAATTCTGACAAAAAGAGCAGCAGAGATTACAAAAGGAAAAAAAGATGGTACCTGAGCCGAATCTGCCAACCAATGGCGCTTCTTCTCCAAAATGGGCATTATAGCTCGCAACCCTTGCCCTTCTCCCAGTTTGGCAGACCCCTGTTTC
>CAZBBQ010000032.1:0-5580 GCA_964489745.1 uncultured Desulfobacteraceae bacterium | reverse complement strand
GAACCCTCAAATTTCTTCGCTCTATCACCCTCTTTTTTATCTCTTTTTCAAATCCCCTATCACCAGGATGATAAAATATCTTTTTCCTGATTTTTTCAGGTAGGTACTCTTGTTTTACCTGATTTTCCGGGTAATCATGAGGATACATATAGCCGTGGGAGTATCCCATCTCTTTCATCAGCTTTGTTGGAGCATTCCTCAAGTGCATGGGTACTGACAGAGGACCTGATTCTTTAATCTCCTTTATTACGGATTTCTCTGCTGAATAAAGTGCGTTGCTCTTTGGGGCTGTCGCTAAATAAACGACTGCCTGGGCAAGAGAGAGTTTTGCTTCTGGTGGACCTATCCTTTCCCATGACTGATAGGCAGTGAGGGCTATTGTGAGGGCATTGGGATCAGCAAGGCCAACATCCTCAGAGGCAAAACGAATAAGTCGCCTGCCTATAAAAAATGGATCTTCCCCTGCTTCCAGCATTCTATAGAGCCAGTAGATAGAGGCCTGAGGATCACTTCCTCTCATGCTCTTATGAAGCGCTGATATAAGATTGTAATGTTCCTCCCCGTTTTTGTCATAGGTGAGGGGTTTTTTATTCAGGGCACGTGCGACAGTCGCTGCGTTTAATACTCTTGTATTATTTGCATTTGGTTTAAGAAAATAGCTGGCGGACTCCAAGTTATTAAGCGCAAATCTCACATCTCCATGTGAGATATTTATGATATATTTTAAGGCATTTTCTTCAAGTGTAATATTTAGATCCCCAAGCCCCCTTTTTTTATCTTTAAGGGCCCTGTTCAAAATGATGGCCATATCCTTAAACCCTAAAGGTTTCAAGGTCATAACCCTGGCCCTTGAAAGCAGCGGTGGTATAATTTCAAATGAGGGATTCTGGGTGGTAGCTCCAATGAGGATAATAAGGCCATTTTCGACATGGGGCAAAAAGGCATCCTGTTGCGCCTTATTAAAACGGTGAATCTCATCGACAAAAAGAACAGTCGGTTTTAGCTCATATCTATATGTTTTTTTTGCTGAGACAATTACTTCTCTTAATTCCTTCACCCCAGAGAGGACTGCTGAAAATGATTGAAAAGGGCACTTACTGTATTGTGCTATTAATCTTGCAATGGTTGTTTTGCCTGAACCTGGTGGTCCCCAGAATATTATCGAAAACAGATTACCTGTCTCGAGAGACCTTCTTAATGCCCTTGACGGACCGAGAATGTGATCCTGTCCTAAAACTTCTTCAATTCTTTCCGGTCGCATCCGGGTTGCGAGAGGTATGGTTTTAAGATCCATTGTTTTGTCCTGCTGGCATTAAAATTGAACAAGATATAATTGCTCAAAATCCTGCCTGCCCTGTTAAATAGGGTTCCCTTTGGGAAATTTAACAGGGTGAAATTGAAATGTATTGCTTTTTTAGGGCATAATAAAAAAAGACACCCATGCCCTTCCTTAAATCATCGAGCAGATACAACAAGATCGTTCACAAGATTTACTGTGTTATCTATGTAAAGGGGTGTGCTCAAAACAAGATTGAAACCGGCGTCTTTGATCTTCTTACTGTCCAGTTTCCGATCCCATCCCTTAATAAGCATAATAGGTGTTCTTTGACTGATTTTCTTGATTTTTTTTGCTACACTCAAACTGCCTGTCCCAGGCAGAGGAATATCAAGTATAACCAGGTCAAATTTCCCCTTGCCCTTTTTAAATTTTCGTATCCCATCAAACCCAACTGAAGAGGTAACGATAGTGTATCCTTTACCTCTCAGTATTCTGGCCAATATATCTCTAATGATATACTCATAGACAATAACAAGGATGGTGGTCTCTTTTGATTTTCTTTTTGCCAACTCTTTCATGAATAAATTCTCACAATGCTCCACTTTAACAAAATCAGAAAATTTTGTAATTGCTCAAAATATTGTTGATTTAAAGTTACTAGTTCTTTAAGACACCCATGTCCTTCCTTAAACTATTAAGCAGGTATGGTTTTTATCTAAAAAAGCTTGAAGCTATTTTTTCTTTACCATATGATACCGTTAGGCTTCGTTAAAATGTATCTAATTTAATAAAATCCGTCAAACATATATGGCAACAAAAGAAAAAAATAAATCTATACAAGAAGATCAGATCCCTTTTATTCACCTGCACGTACACACTGAATTCAGTTTGCTCGATGGGGCAATACGAATAAATGAAATGCTAAAAAAGGCCGCCAGCCTTGATATGGATTCGGTGGCAATTACTGATCATGGGAATATGTTTGGGGCGGTGGAATTTTATTCAAAGGCCACTGAGGCAGGTATCAAGCCAATCATAGGCTGTGAGACATATGTAGCACCTGGGAGCAGAAAAAATAAATCACCATCGACAGACGGACAGCCAACTGCATATCACTTGGTTCTTCTTGCCATGGATGAGACTGGTTATAGGAATCTGAGCAGGCTTGTCACCTTGGGCAATCTGGAAGGTTTTTATTATCATCCCAGGATTGATATGGAGTTGTTAAAGAAACATAACGCAGGATTAATTGCCCTTTCAGCATGTCTCAAGGGACATATTCCCTATTCTCTAAGGAACGGAAGAGTGGAAAATGCCAAAAAGTATGCACTCGAGCTGGCATCGATATTTGACCATGACCGATTCTATTTAGAGATAATGGCCAATAAAATGCCTGAACAGATTGCCGTTAATAAAGCGTTAAAAGAGTTAGCACAAGATCTATCTCTTCCATTGGTTGCCACCAATGATTGCCATTATCTCAATAAGGAAGATGCTGAGGCACATGATATCCTTTTATGCGTCCAAACCGGAAAGAGTGTTGATGATCAAAACAGGCTAAAATTTTCTAATAATGAGTTTTATTTTAAATCGCCAGCAGAAATGGCTCTTGATTTAGATGAATTTCCCGAGGCGCTAAGTAATACCCTGGACGTGGCTAAAAGGTGCAACTATGAGATGGAATTTGGCCACTATAAATACCCTGTTTTTCAAGTGTCAGGCAATCTTAGCCTGGAAGAAAGATTCGGCAAAGAGGCCCAGGAGGGTTTGGAGAAGAGATTGGTTCGAAAAGAGGCCCTTGAAGGATCGATATCTGCTGAATTAAAAGATGAATATGAGAAGAGATTGGCCTATGAGCTAAAAACCATTAATGAGATGGGTTTTGCAGGGTATTTCTTGATAGTGGCAGATTTTATAGAGTATGCAAGAAAATCAGGCATTCCTGTTGGTCCGGGAAGGGGCTCTGCTGCCGGTTCCCTTACAGCGTATGCACTAAAAATAACAGATATTGATCCAATCAAATATGATCTCCTGTTTGAGCGTTTTCTCAACCCTGGCCGAATAAGTATGCCTGATATTGATATCGATTTTTGTATTAAGAACAGAGATAGAGTGATTGATTATGTCAGTAACAAGTATGGAAGAGAAAATGTATCTCAGATAATAACCTTTGGAAAAATGAAGGCCCGGGCTGTGATAAGGGATGTTGGCCGAACTCTTAATATATCGTATGCAGAGGCTGATAGAATTGCCAAACTTATTCCAGAAGGAATTAATATTACATTAGATGAGGCAGTAGACGCCGAGCCACAGCTTAAGGCCATGGAAGAGGGAACCGATGATGAAAGAAAACTTTTAAGGATTAGCAGATCATTAGAAGGTTTAACAAGGCATGCCTCCACCCATGCCTCCGGTATAGTGATATCTGATAGGCCTTTAGTTGAATACCTACCCCTGTTTAAAGGACCAAATGGGGAGATTATGACCCAATATACCATGGATCAGGTAGCACAGCTTGGGCTCATCAAATTTGATTTTTTAGGGCTCAAGACCTTGACCGTTATTCAGGATACATTAAACCTCATAGAGAAGACAACAGGCCAGGTTGTTACGTTAGATGAGATAACAATGGGGGATAATGAAACCTTTCAGTTAATCAGTGGGGGAAAAACTACCGGTGTATTTCAACTGGAAAGTACTGGTATGAAAGAACTCCTAAGAAGTCTCAAACCTGGTGTTTTTGAAGACATTGTTGCATCAGTTGCCCTTTATCGTCCGGGTCCCCTGGGCAGCAACATGGTTGATGATTTTATTAAAAGAAAACATGGAGAAATTAAAAAGACGTATCTTTTGCCTCAATTGGAAGAGATTCTGAATGAGACGTACGGGGTTATTGTGTATCAGGAACAGGTGATGCGAATTGCCCAGGTACTCGCCAACTATAGCCTTGCAGAGGCGGACTTATTGCGCAAGGTGATAAGTAAAAAAAGGGCTGATGAGATGGCGCAGCAAAAAGAACGTTTTTTAGCAGGGACAAGCCAGAATGGATTAAATCGTAATAAGGCAGGGCATGTGTTTGATTTGATAGAAAAATTTGGAGGGTATGGTTTTAATAAATCCCATTCAGTTGCCTATGCTATGATAGCTTATTATACGGCCTATCTAAAGGCCCATTATCCAGTGCAGTTCATGGCTGCTTTGCTTACAGAGGATATGGGAAGCAAAGATAAAACTATTAAAAATATCGCTGAGTGCAAGGAAATGGATATACCTATCCTTCCTCCTGATATAAACGAGAGTCAGGTAGATTTTTCTGTTGTTGGGGAGAGCATTCGGTTTGGTCTGGCCGCAGTAAAAAATGTTGGGTTTAAGGCCGTAGAAGCGATTGTTCATGAGAGAGAAAGAAAAGGGCCTTTTGTGTCGCTGAGAGATTTTTGTAAGAGGGTAGATAAATCAAAGGTTAATAAGAGGGTATTAGAAGGTTTGATCCAGTGTGGCGCCTTTGACTTTACACGTATGTTTAGATCAAAACTTTTTGCATCCCTCAATGATGCCATTGCTTTTGGTGGGATTAGTGAAGACCCGAATCAGCTGAATATGTTTGACCTCTTTTTATCCAAAGAAGAAGATAGTGCATTTGAATCTATAGATGTTGACGAATGGACGGATGATGAAAAGTTACGTAAAGAAAAGGAATCTCTCGGGTTTTATATCACTGGTCATCCCTTAGATAGATTTGCAGATGTGATAAACCAGTTTACAACTACAACAACACAGGATCTTGTTGGAGTTAAAGACAAATCCACTGTTAAGTTAGCCGGTCTCATTAATTCAATGCGAATAAAGAGGACAAGAAAAGGGGAAAAGATGGCAATCATTAATGTGGAAGACAAGAAAGGCTTCACTGAGGTTGTAGTGTTTCCAGATGTGTTCGCTCGATGTGTCACTCTACTAAATGATGACACACCTCTTTTAATAACAGGAGATGTCGAAGTAAGCGATAACACGACAAAGATTAGGGCCCAGGATATGGTTGCCCTGCAAACAGTAAGACAAAGAACCATTAATTCAATAGTCATACCAGTTTCACAGGGAGGACTTAATCGCTCCAGCCTCATGAAGTTAAAAGACCTTATTTTTAGATATCCAGGAGAATGCCAGCTTAAATTTAGGGTCAACCTTGATGATAAAAACAAGGCAACTGTCGCCACCCATAATCGGTATAGCATTATGCCTGAAGAGAATCTGATTAAAGAGATTGAGTCTCTTGTAGGAGCGAAAGTGGTATGTGAAGCGTAAAC
>CAZBBQ010000031.1:9499-11604 GCA_964489745.1 uncultured Desulfobacteraceae bacterium | reverse complement strand
GTCTTTATTTGCTCGTTAACCCTTACGGTCGGTTTTTTGTTTATTGGTAGCTCCTTGTTTCTGATTCACCCTTTATTCTGCCTATTAATTCCTTTAACGGCATAGGGGGTAAGTTATGGCCATCCCTTAAACGGACGGTAACATTCCCTGTTTCCACTTCTTTGTCCCCGATTATCACCATGTAGGGGATTTTTTTTGCCTGGGCCTCTCTTACCTTGAAGCTCAGTTTTTCATTCCGAAAGTCTTTCTCTGTCCTCACTCCTGCTTCAAATAGGATTTTTAGTAAATCCTCACCGTATGGGATGTTTCGATCAGTTATCGTAAGGATAATCGCCTGCACCGGCGCAAGCCAGACCGGGAAGGCTCCTCCATAATGTTCGATGAGGATGCCAAAGAAGCGCTCCAGAGATCCAAGGAGAGCACGATGGACCATGTAAGGCCTGTGTTCCTTCCCATCCTTTCCGATGAATGTCATGTCAAAGCGCTCCGGCAGGGTAAAGTCGAACTGAACGGTGGTACACTGCCAGGAACGACCCAAAGCATCCTTGATTTTTATGTCAATCTTTGGCCCGTAAAAGACTGCTTCGCCCTCCTCACGTTTGTAAGATAACTCCCTGCGTTCAAGGGCGTTGATTAGAGATCCCTCGGCCATCTCCCACATATCATCGTTACCGATGTACTTCTGTTTGCGTTCCAGGTCACGAACCGATAGCATTACCTCATATTCATGGAAGCCAAAGGAGCGCAGAAGATGGAGTGTCAAGTCAAGGCAGTTCAGGATCTCGTCCTCTATCTGGTCGGGACGACAGAAAATGTGGGCGTCGTCCTGGGTAAAACCTCGTACTCGCAGCAGGCCATGCAAGACGCCGGACCGTTCATAACGGTAGACTGTGCCCATTTCGGCCCAGCGAAGGGGCAATTCACGGTAGCTTCTGATCCGGCTGCGGTATATCATGATGTGAAAAGGGCAATTCATCGGCTTAATGTAAAACTCCTGACCATCGATGTCCATGGGTGAGTACATGTTTTCCTGGTAATAGTCCAGATGACCGCTGGTCTGCCATAGCTTTGCCCTGCCGATGTGAGGCGAGTAAACTATCTCGTAGCCAGCCTTGTAATGCTCTTGGCGCCAGAAATCCTCGATGATAGTGCGTATCGTTCCTCCCTTTGGGTGCCACAGGATCAGACCTGGCCCCAGGTCCTCCTGGATGCTGAACAAATCCAGTTCCCGACCCAACTTACGGTGGTCCCTTTTTTTTGCCTCCTCGATGTTTTTGAGGTGCGCGGCAAGGGATTCCTGATCAGCAAATGCAATGCCATAAATCCTGCTCAACATGGCTTTCGTTTCATCTCCCCTCCAGTATGCACCAGCAACATGGGTGAGATGAAAGGCCTTTATTTTTCCTGTTGATGGCAGATGAGGGCCTCTGCACAGATCCGTAAAGTTTCCCTGCTTGTATATGCTCACCTTTTCTTCTGATAGATCCTCGATCAGTTCGACCTTGTATGTTTCGCCCTGGGATTTAAAAAATTCAATTGACTCATCACTGAGAACCTCACTTCTGATAAAGGGAAGATCCTTGTCTATTATTTCAGTCATTTTCGACTCGATCTTCTGGAGATCCTTGGTATCAAATGGCCTCTCATAGTCAAAGTCGTAATAGAAGCCATCTTTGATGGCTGGACCGATGGTTACCTTTACTCCGGGAAAGAGATCCTTCACTGCTTCAGCCATGACATGTGCAGTGCTATGCCTCAGTATTTGTAAACCCTCTTGGGAATCGATGTAAACAGGTTCAAGTTCTGCTGATGAGTCAATCTCTGTTGAGATATCTTTCATCTCACCATTTATCTTGATAGCCACTACCTTCTCTGGGTTATCTATTCCCAAGGTCTGTAATGCATTAAGGCCGTTGAGGCTGTGAGCATAGGTCTCAATTGAAGGAAAACCTTTCAAATTTACTTCTATTTTTTTCTCCATAGATTATTACCTGGAAAATGAGGCACCTAAGATAATAAATTACTTAGATGCCTCATTAGGTCTAAGCATGATGATTATGGTCATCTATATCATCTTTATCCATTTTGTTGCAAGTCTTTATTTT
>CAZBBQ010000031.1:7957-9399 GCA_964489745.1 uncultured Desulfobacteraceae bacterium | reverse complement strand
AATATTTCTACCCACTGTTTAGGTATTATGCAAAAGTCATGACCAAAACAGAAAATGGATCTGATTGTTTTACAGGCCATATAGGTATTCAAAGAAGGTATTGCAAATTGTGGGTTTTAGTGTAATAAAGCCCTAAATCGAGCTACTTATTACAATGTATAATGAAATGAGTAATTGAAACACTGTACGTTTCAACCACAATCTGAAGGTGTGATAGCATGATATGTATCCAGAAAACCTTTACGTGATTTCCATAAAAATCTTAGGGGGTAGCAATGAAAAAAACAATTCTTCATGAGTGGCATAAGGAACATGGCGGTGACATGGTAGAATTCGGCGGATGGGAGATGCCTATACGATACGAGACAGGAATAATCCAAGAGCACTTAACAACAAGAAAATATGGTGGTTTGTTTGACGTCTCCCACATGGGTAGATTCCTTATCACTGGGGAACAGGCTACAGGATTTTTACAGTATGTTCTCACGAATAATGCAGCTGCTCTCGAAGCAGGGCAATCGCAATATACCGTAATACCTAATGAAAATGGCGGAGCAATAGATGATTCGTACCTTTATAAGATAAATCAGAAAGATTATATATTAGTAGTTAACGCCTCTAATATAGAGAAAGATTGGGAGTGGTTTCAAAAACAGATAAAAAAATTCCCAGAGGCAAATTTGGAAGACACATCAGAAGAAATTTCCATGATAGCATTGCAGGGACCGAAGACAAAACGGGTGTTAGAAACTATTTTACACAACATAACAGAGCTCCCAGACGTTGGAAGGAATAATTTGAGTGTAACAGAATTTGAAAACGAACAGGTAATAATTGCAAGAACCGGCTACACAGGAGAACCATTATGTTTTGAGATATTTGTTCCTCAAGAGAAAACGATAGCTCTGTGGGAAAGAATTCTTAGGGTTGGGAAAGAATATAATATAATCCCGGCAGGTTTAGGAGCACGAGATAGTTTAAGACTTGAGGCCGGCCTGCCTTTATATGGCCACGAATTTGGAGAAGATAAAGAAGGCAAAGAAATTCCCATCCTCGCAGTCCCTATAGCAAAGTATGCAGTCAGCTTTTCAAGACTTAAAGGAGAATTTATTGGTAAAGAAGCCTTAAAGAAGCAGTTTATGGAGTTTAAACAATTAGAAAACAGGAAACAATGTCAAAAACAGTATTTGCCAAAACGGATTATGCCAATAGCTATCTCGAGCATAGGCGCAGCAAGACAAGGCGATGAAGTGTATATAAATAATGGGTTGATAGGAGAAGTCAGAAGTGGATCTATGGTTTCATACTGGAAGTTTGATAAAGAAGGAGTGGCTTCCCACATCACTGAAGAAAAAGGAAAAAGGTCTATTTGCCTCGCGTATATCGATTCTGAAACAGAAGAAAATCAAGAGGTCCAGATACATGCAAAGGGCAGAATCCTT
>CAZBBQ010000031.1:5883-7857 GCA_964489745.1 uncultured Desulfobacteraceae bacterium | reverse complement strand
ATGGACCCTTCAGGAAGGTATGCAGAACATAAGATGATCGAAGCATTAGGAGAATCAGAAATACCTTACTATCAAGGAACTGAATTTATAATAGAAAAAGAAGGCCTATTAATTGAGGAGATGACGAAATTTTTAGGATGTTCGCAAGTAGAACCAAGAGTTATTAGTGGACAGCAAGCGAACAAGACTGTTTTTAGTGCACTAGTGGACTACAAGAACAGGCTTGATAAAAAAAGTGAGCCACAGAGGTTGCGAAAGGTCATGAATAATAATTTAGGCAAGGGTGGGCACCTCAGCGCACAGCCTCTTGGCGCTTTACGGCATTATGTGATGGTTGACCCTGTAACAGAAAAACCCGCTGTAATTAACTTCCCAATACAAAAAGATAATCCTTATAAGATAGATTTAGAAGAAACAGAACAATTGATAGATGAACATAAACCAGAATTAATAATCTTGGGCAAGAGCATGGTTTTGCATCCAGAACCGGTCGCTGAAATAAGAAAGAAAATAGATACCATGGAAGATAAACCAGTTTTGATGTACGACATGGCCCATGTGCTGGGACTTGTTGGGCCGTATTTCCAAGAGCCCTTTAAAGAAGGGGCAGATATAGTCACAGGATCTACCCACAAAACATTCTTTGGGCCACAAAGAGGAGTGGTGGCAGGTAATATGGAGGAAGGAACCAAGGAGTATGAATTGTGGGAGACAATACAAAGGGAAGCATTTCCTGGAAGCACAAGTAACCATCACTTAGGAACCTTGTTAGGGCTGCTCATGGCTGTCTATGAAATGAATATGTATGGTAAAGAGTATCAAAAACAGGTAATCCAAAATGCAAAGGCGTTTGCCAAGGCACTGAGAGATAATGGATTTAATGTTGAAGGGGACCCTAATGTTGGGTATACGGAAACACATCAAGTAATTTTGAATGTAGGGTATGCAAACGGTGCCGAAATCGCTGAAAAATTGGAAAAAAATAACATCATCGTAAACTATCAATCGATACCCTATGATGAAGGGTTTAGCTCTAGTAGTGCTTTACGAATGGGTGTTCAAGAAATGACGAGATTTGGCATGAAAGAAAAAGACTTTGAAAAATTGGCAGAATATATGAAAGAAATAATTCAGGATAAAAAAGACATAGGGAAACATATTTCTCAGTTTAGAGGAAATTTTACAGACATGAAGTATTGCCTGCCAAAGGAGAAGTCAGAATCTCTGCTTACAAAACTTACAAAAAATTTGCTTTATTAGGGTAAGGGGCTTGGCCAACTAAATTTTTTATTGTAATAGCCTTTTGTTTGTAAATAATTTCTTCAAACTATAATGTTCAAAAGAAACAAGCAATTTCTATTTAAAATGACAAGATGAAAGGAGGTAACAATGTCGAAAGAGTATGTAGTGCTGGATGACAGGGTTTACACAGAGACACATGAATGGGTTAAGAAGATCGGGGAAAACAAATTCCATGTGGGTATAACTGACTATGCCCAGGATAGCTTAAAAGATATCTATGCCGTCGAATTACCAAAAATAGGAGAAAATTTAGAACAATTCCAAGCATGGGGCCAAATAGAATCCGAAAAGGGTGCATCTGAATTGATCTCACCAATGAGTGGAAAAGTCGTAGCAGTAAACGAAGATGGTTTAGGAGATGTTTTTGACACTGGAGAGACAGCAAAAACCACCATTTACGGAGGAGATCTTTTCAATATCAACAAAAAACCATATGAAACATGGCTTATAGAGATTGAAACAGATGATGAGGACCAATTAAAAGGTTTCATCAATTCGAAAGACTATAAAGAAAAAATATAAGAGTTTAGCCACAAAGACACCAAGTCACCAAGATTATTATATAATTCTTTAAATATTATTTTTAATAAGAGACATAATCATTTCTTTGTGCCTTTGAGACTTGGTGGCTGAACTTATAAGAAAAAATCAACATAGGGTAACATGAAGTGT
>CAZBBQ010000031.1:4548-5783 GCA_964489745.1 uncultured Desulfobacteraceae bacterium | reverse complement strand
CCTGGCCAATTAATCTGCTACCCGATAATAGACATCTACAGAAAACAATTACAAGAATACAAATCCAAACTATGCCAGAGCCTCATAGACCTTTTACAAAAATATAATATTAAGGCAGAAGAGGGACACAAAAGGCTATCTGGACTATGGGTCGGAGATAAAAAGATTGCAGCAATTGGCTATGCCCTAAAAAAAATACAAGGCCAGCAAAGAACGAAAGCAATAACCATGCATGGATTTGCCCTTTATGTGTTAGATGAGATGGAAAACTTCAATTACATTAACCCGTGCGGAATGCCAGAAATAAAACTGACAAATATGGAACAGATTTTAGGAACAAAAATAGACTTCAAAGAATTAAAAGATAACTATGTAAAAGCCTTTTTCAAAGTATTTAATTATGAGATTGACGAATAAACCTGAATGGTTCAGAAAGGTAATACGGCCAAACGACCTAATTGAGATGAGAGGCCTCATTAGAGAAAACAGGCTTAACACGGTCTGTGAAGAAGCTGCTTGCCCTAATAGAGGAGAATGTTATAAAAATAAAACACTCACTGTGATGATCCTGGGGCAAACCTGCACCAGAAATTGTAGGTTTTGTAATGTTGAAACAAAACAGCCTGAGGATGTTGATAGTGATGAACCTAACAGGGTAGCACGGGCCCTCTCCCTGCTTCATCTAGATTATGTAGTAATAACCTCTGTAACGCGAGACGACTTAGAGGATGGAGGAGCAGAGCACTTTGTTAAAACAATAAAAAAATTCAAGGAAAAAAATCCTCATACTGTGCTTGAAGTGTTAGTGCCAGATTTTGTTCACTCAATACACAAGGTAGTTACGGCAGTACCTGAGGTTATAAGTCATAATGTAGAAACAATACCACGCTTATATACGGCAGTCAGGCCTCAGGCAAATTATGAAAAATCCCTCTCTCTCTTAGCGTTAGTGAAGCAAATAAACCCTGAGATTTATACAAAATCCGGAATAATGGTAGGCTTAGGAGAAACATGGGAAGAAATTTTAGGCGTAATGAAAGATCTACGAGATGTGGGGTGTGATATATTCACGATAGGCCAATATGCAAGACCCTCAAAGAGACATATAGAAGTTTCTGAATGGATACACCCGCACACCTTTGAGGCATACCGAAACCAAGCAGAGGAACTGGGTTTCCTGCATGTAGAATCTGGACCTTATGTCAGAAGCTCATTTCACGCTGCTGAAATCTTGA
>CAZBBQ010000031.1:0-4448 GCA_964489745.1 uncultured Desulfobacteraceae bacterium | reverse complement strand
ATAGGTATGGGTACCGCCTCGTCTGGGGCTGCTGCTGCTGTGAACCATACAAACCCAGGAGCAAAGGTGAGTATTGTAGAAAAAAGAGACTACGAAATGTATTCACTCTGTGGAATGCCCTTTGCATTTGAGGGAAGACTGGGTTTTGAATCACTGACACATGATTTCCCGGCAAGAGGACCAAAAACCACGGTGCATTTAAATACGGAAGTGGTAAAAATAGATCCATACAAAAAAGAGACAGTATTAAAAAACCAAGAAGGGCAAAAAACCTTCCCGTATGACTCCCTCATTATTGCTACAGGAGCACAACCTGTAATACCCCCAATAAAAAATATTGAAAAGTTTTTAGGGCGTTTCGCTCACACCCTGTATACCTTAAAAGAGGTCTCTGCATTGTATAACACAAAGAGCCAAACCAGTAAGGTGTCAATAATTGGGGCTGGTGCTATTGGAGTAGAGTTCGCTGTGGCAATGAAAAATCAAGGCTTAAAGGTCATAATTGCAGAAATGATGAGCCAGGTATTTCCGAATGCCTTAGATAAGGATATGGCAAGGCTCGTTCAGGAATACTTAGAAAGAAACGGAATCACCGTACTGACAAATTCCAGGGTTAAAGAGGCAGTAGGAAAAGATAAGATCGAAGGCATAATTATAGATGAAAAAACACATGGAACAGATAGTATCCTTTTAGCTTGTGGAATTATTCCTAACATAGAATGGATAAAAGGTTTCGGTATTTTTTACAACAAAAACGGTATTATAACCAACAATAGAATGATGACAAATATGAAAGGGATTTATGCAGCAGGTGATTGCGTTGAAACCTATAACGCTATGACAAAAAAGAGATGCGGGTCAGCGTTAGCGGTACCGGCAATAAAGCAAGGAAGAGTCGCAGGAATAAACGCAGCAGGAGGAAGAGCAATCTATAGCGGAACACTAAATGCCTTTATCTCAGTATTTGGCGATTACGCTGTAGGTTCTACGGGAATCACATCAGAACAAGCAAAAGAAGACGGTCATGAACTTGTCGCACAGAAAATAAAAGGTCACAATAAACCCGACTGGTACCCGGGGCATAAGGAATTGATCGTAAAACTTATTGCAGATAAAAAAGGAAAACTATTGGGTGGCCAGGTGTTCGGAGAAAAAATTGCAGTAAAGAACAGAATAGATATTATCTCTTCCTATTTATCGAGAAAAAGCAGCTTAAAAGATATGATTAAGGGAGAACTTGCTTACTGCCCTGATATTACAAGCATACCAGATCCTTTAACAACAGCGGTAGATTTTATGCTGAGGAGGGTGAAATAATAACATGAAATCAACTATTCAGCCACGGATTTACACAGATGAGCACAGATAGATTTAAACACAAAGGAATTACAGATATTATCCTTAAAAGCTTTTATGAAGTTTATGATGAGCAATCCATACTCTTAAAACAACTCATGAAGCTCAATTAATCAACAAATAGTGAAGTTGGCTTATTATTGAATCTGTGCAGAAACCAGAATTCAAAAGACGTGTCTGCGTGCAACACACAGGTAGGTTTGTGAATGATAATGAATGAAAATAAATCAACGGTAATCAGCGTAAACCTGCCCGCCGTCTGGCAGGCGGGTCTGCGGCGAGGTAATGACACATGAAAGACAGTAATCCATATATTTCAACAACAAAAAACGATCTCTCGGAAATTCTTTTAGAAATCGGTGTTAACAAAATCGATGATCTTTTTGAAGTAATACCTCAAGAATTGCGATTAAACAGGGACCTCCTATTACCATCCCCTCTAAAAAAAGTTGGCCTTCCTCTTTCAGAAATCGAATTGAGTGGATACATGCATGAGATAAGCGCCAAAAATAACAGTAACTACAAATATTTCCTGGGCGCAGGATGTTACAATCATTACATCCCGAGCATTGTAGATCTTTTTTTAAAACTACCAAAATTTTATACACCCTATACACCTTACAAGCCAGAAACAAATCAAGGAACGTTGCAGGTTATGTATGAATATCAAACAATGATGTGCAGACTCACAGGCCTGGAAGTTTCAAACGCCTCCCTTTATGATGGAGCAACAGCAATGGTAGAGGCTGCAAAAATGGCCTCAAGGCTCACAGGGAGAAATGAGATAATCATTTCAAAAAGCATACACCCAGAATACAGACACGTTTTCAACACCTACTTCAGATATGGGGATTGGAAGATAGTAGAGGTTGGCATTAGTCATGGAAAAACAAACCTAAAAGAATTGGAACAAAACATAAGCGAGCAGACTGCAGCAGTTATAATACAGAGCCCCAATTTTTTTGGAATAATTGAAGACTTGAATCAGGTTTCACGAATAGCGCACAAGCACGAATCTCTCTTTATAAACCTTGTGGTAGAAGCCCTATCACTGGCGTTGATAAAACCTACTGACTTCGATGCAGATATAGTTGCCGGGGAGGCGCAAAGCTTGGGGAGCCACATGAATTTCGGAGGCCCACACTTAGGGTTTATTAACTGTTATAGTAAACACAAATCAAAACTTCCCGGAAGGATAGTAACAAAAACAGAAGATGCTGATGGGAAAACTGCGTACATGCTATGGGGTGCAGCAAGAGAGCAACATATCAGCAGAAACAGGGCAACATCAAACATTTGCTCAAATCATGCCTTAAACGCATTGGCAGCATCTATCTACCTATCATGGTATGGAAATAAAGGATTAGAGGAGCTTGCAGACGTATATAATATGCAAATGGCACATTATGCGTATGAAACAATACGTAAAATACATGGGTATGATGCAACATTCACTGGAAATACGTTCTTCAATGAGTTTGTGGTCAATTGCCCTCATGATGTAAGCGCGTTAAATAAAAAATTATTAGAACACTCCATAGTAGGTGGTTTGGACCTGGGACGATTTTATCCTGAATATAAAAACAAGATCCTCTTTTGCATAACAGAGAAAACAGACCAAAATGACATCGATGAGCTTGCAGATATACTTACATACCTCAACGAGAAGGGGTTAAAATAATGGAAAAAGAAAATGTTCCATTGATTTTCAAAGAAAGCCAGGATGGAAGGGCTGCATACTCCCTGCCAAAAATCGCTTTAAAGAAAAAGGGTTTGCTGGGTGAATACAAGCGAAAAAGCCCTGGTCTTCCCGAGGTGAGTGAAAGACAAATTGCCGGCCACTATCAAAATCTTGCAGATTTAAATTTCTGCCCATACTCGGAAATGGATCCCCTAGGTTCATGTACCATGAAGTACAACCCACCTCTCATGGAAGCACTCGCATCTCTGCCTGGCTTTCTCGATATGCACCCTTACCAGGATGAGTCAACCATACAGGGTGCCTTAGAGGCTATGTATTTCTTGGATTTATATCTCCGTGAAATTGCGGGGATGGCTCAGTTTACCCTCCAGCCTTCAGCTGGTGCCCATGGAGAAAGTACGGGTATCATGATAGGTGGGGCATATTTTACACACAAAAAAGAAAAGAGGACAAAAATATTAGCGCCTGATTCATCGCATGGTACAAACCCTGCGAGTGTCACAAACCTGGGGTTTGAATATGAACAAGTCAACTCTAATGGGCAAGGATGGGTTGACTTAGAAGATTTGGAAAAAAGAATGACTGAGAATGTGGCAATATTCATGCTCACAAACCCAAACACATATGGTTTATTTGACCCTAATATAGACAAAATTTCTGAAATCATCCATAGAAAGGGCGGCCTTTTGTATTATGATGGTGCAAACCTTAATGCCATAATGGGAAAATGTAGGCCTGGTGATCTGGGGTTTGACATTGTTCATATAAACCTTCATAAGACATTTGGAACCCCGCATGCCATGGGCGGTCCAGGAGCAGGACCAACAGGGGTTGTAGAAAAATTGAAAGATTTCCTGCCAATACCAACAATAGAAAAGCATGGGGGGAAATACACCCTTAACTATTCCCTTAAACACACTATAGGAAAGGTTAAAGCCTTTTACGGTAACTATTCTGTTTTAGTTAAGGCATTCGCATACATACTCATGTTAGGTCCTGAAGGTCTGAGAAGAGTGAGCGAAACAGCTGTCGTACATGCAAACTACATGCAGGAAAAATTGAAGAAAAAGGGTTTCAAATTTCCGTATGGTAATCAACATTGTATGCATGAGTGTGTAATGAAGCATGAGGATATAGGCACTCTTGGGCATTTGCTGTCAGAATATTTTAAAAAGTTACAGGCAACCATTCATTTTCCAGAAGCCAACTGTTACATGATAGAGCCTACAGAAACAGAAACAAAAGAGAGCATAGATGAATATATAGAGGCAATGGTGGACGCTGATAAAGCCATAAAAGACCCTGCAGTTATGGAAGAATTAGAGAAAAGAAAAACGTTTACCCCAATAAGGAAGATTAATGCAAAGAAAGGTATGGCGAGGCCTTGTTT
>CAZBBQ010000030.1:0-11748 GCA_964489745.1 uncultured Desulfobacteraceae bacterium | reverse complement strand
TTTGTCTCTGCCCATACATTCGGCTGGAGTATACTCACCCGCGTATACAGGAATAAAAATGTCTCTTAGTGGATCACGAATCACCCGAATACGAGACCTCGACGGATTATTGCTACTGTATTTTGGCGTAGCGTGAAAGGCGGAGCAGACTGCTTCACATGCCCGGCAACCATTGCACTTATCAACATCAACTTTTATTGTTTTTACTATTTTCTTTTTTTTCTCACCCATGACGGTTACCACCTCTTCACTTTATTTCTTTTCTTTTTACGCAGAAGTCTCTTTGTAAGGGTTCACGGATTCCGGGTTCAACGTTCAAGGTTATACAAATGGACAGAAATGAAACCCTGAACCCCTGAACCTTTAAACCCGTGAACGGCTACTTCTCTTTTGAAGGAGCACCCTCATTATCTGTCAAGATCCCCCTTTGCAGGAAGTCTTCGCTAATGTAATCCAAAGCCAATTCATGTAAAGACTCTTTAGTGGGAATGCCCTGATTATTCCACCCCTTAAATTTGTAATACTCATCTAAGAGCTTAGCTTCAAGCTCGGGAAATCTTTTCTTCCAATGGTCCTCTGGAGGCTTCTCATCACTTCTCCTCATGCCTCTTCTTACATTAACGGCCCTAACTAAAGTTCGGTTCCTCTTGGCTACCTGAGATAGCCCGGCTTCATCCATATCTATCCCGGTTGCTGATGAGATTAAAGTCGGTAAATTGTGTATATGATACGGAGGCTTCAGGGGAAATGACGACAAACCGGCGCACATCCCGGTGGAGTCATCGATGTAGTGCATCTTCTCTTGCCAGTCGACAATTTCACACGTTGCTTCAATAGTTGGGTAATAGGGGATTGAGTTTTCTCCCCGTAGTTCCCAGTCCAAAAAATATTGCTTAAATTTTTCATCAGGAACCTGGATCCAATCCTTTACAAACTCTTCTCTCTCCTCTCTCGTAGGAAAAGGCGCCTGGGGGAAATTCCCTTCAATTTGGGTAATGTTTATCTTCTCGCCGGTACAATACATAAGGAAATAAATGGGATTCAACATTCCAAGCTTGAGAGGTAGTTGCTCATGTTTCTTAATGTTATTATGAGCATATGCTTCTGCGCCCTTACCAATTTTTTGGGCAGCCCAATGAGTGCCATTGGCTAAAACGTCTCCTATCCCTTCTCGCCTAACAATTCTTTCAAGTAACCAGAAAAATTTCTCTTCTGTATCGGAGGGCATTCCTGGCATGTCCTGGTCAGTCAAAATACCGTCTTCATAAAGCTCAAGAGCAAAGGCCATAGTCTGCGGGGCTGAGAATGCGTCCACTCCATACTCCGTAGCACGCTGAGCGATTCTAAAACCAAAATCCAGGTCTGTCATGGACGCCATTGCATAAGTAAGTTTCGAGTAGCATTTCATCATGTATGTTGAAAGTTCTGGGTAGTTAATTGTTGCCCCGCATTTCATCGGACAGTTATAGCAACTTATGAACCTCTGCCGCACGCTTTCAAGACTCTCCGTCCACTTCTCTGCAACTTCCTCGGTCCAAAAATCTTTTCTCCGATGGCGGGCATTTCCCCAGGCGAAATTTTCGGTATGCCACTTCTCATCATGGATTGCCATCTCTTGCGGGGAGCCAAGCCCGGCTAAAATGGGCGGTACCCCCTTGATTGGCTTTTCTGCTCGGACTTGAATATATTTCAGCACTTCATTGCAAACCTCCATAAATTCAGCCGGTCGGGCAATATTGACGTCCTTTGTTCCACGAACAGCTATCGCCTTTAAACCTTTGTCTCCCATAACGGCGCCTAGTCCGCCTCGGCTGGCACTGGACCTGCCCTGCTCGATGGAAGCAAAATAGACCCTGTTTTCACCGGCCAGGCCGATAGCAGCCACCTGGGCCTTCGGCTCCTTCAATTCCTGTAGAATAAGTTCTTGAGTTTCAACAGCGCCTTTACCCTGCAAATGTGAGGCATCACGTATTTCTACTTTGTCATTATTTATCCACAAATAAACCAGATTGGGGGACTTGCCGCGAATGATCACTTTGTCATAACCTGCATACTTCAATTCCGGTGCCCAAAATCCCCCCATCATTGAATATGCCATTAACAACGTCTGAGGAGAATAGGTAGTAACAATGGTACGATTAGCACCAGGAGCAGGTGTGCCACATAAAAGACCGGTGCTGAATATGAGTAGATTATCAGGAGAAAAGGGTTCAACTTCAGGGGGAACCCTATCCCACAATATTTTGGCGTTTGTCCCGAGACCCCCCAGATAAAGTTCAGTTTCTCTTGGGTCGGTTTCTATCCTCTCAATATTTCCTCGGGATAGATCAATTTCTAAATTAAACCCTGTCTCAGCGTATCTCATTTTATTCCTCTTCTTAACTGCCTGAATCCTTGATATATGCCCTGGTTAATAATGGATTTCAGGCACTTAATTCAAATCAACCTTCACCCGTCGGGTGAAGGTTGAAATTGTTTACATTACTGAAATTGTTTTTCTATCAAAACCTATGCCCTGATTTCAGGGGCTACTAAGCCTTTAATACTGAGTCAACACATTACTCTTGGTGATAAGAAAAAATTATCTAAGATGTCCGATACGATGTGATTACAATATAGCTATATCGTAGCTACGTGTCAAGATAAAAGTGGATAAAAGTGGATTTTTGTAAAAAGCCATTGCATTTTTTTTAAAAATGGAATGGCTTTCATTTTTGACAGGGTGGATAGTCAAACATACAGTTTTTTTCTACGGTTAATAAAGTTGCTCCGGTCAAACCCAATGGATTTAAAAAAGGAAGGCATATCCGGCGCGTTCCATCTGGCAGCCGTATATATTTCATTAATTACTGGTACCCTTTATCTTGTTTGCTGATAGCCTTCTCTTTTCCTTTAAATAGAGACTCAATCGATGGTTTTCTTTAGATTAATAAATTCAAACCTATCAAATCCGAGGGACTTAAAAAAGGACAAGAGGTCAACCGAATCCCACTTAACTGATGTAAAAATATTTTTTATATTTTTTTTCTTCAGTTCATCAAACACATCTTTAGCCATCCTTTTTCCTATTCCACTTCCCATATATTTTGGCTCAACACCAAAAAGCCCAATCCATGCACTTTTTTCCAGACCAAACCCACCATGGAGTATATAGGTAATGATAAATCCCGCCACCTTACCATCAACCTCTGCTACAACGTTGACGCTATTGTCTTTCTTTACCTCTTCTTTAACAACCCCATGATAATCAATCGTCCCCAATTCCTTTGTGATTGATTCCTGAATTCGAGAAATATCTTCTGAATCACCTATCTTCAAGTTTCGTATTATAAGGTTTTGCAATATAGGAAACTCCTTATGTAAAAGTTAAGTGACTAATCTGTTCTGATTATCTTGACATGCTTACCGACCCAATCAGGAGGAAGATATACCCTGCCACTATTACCACTGAGTTTAACCTCTTTCTCAAGCATTTCCTCACCAAAAATCTCAAATTTCACCTTCTTGAAGTCTTCTTCATTGTCAATGGTGTATTTTTCTTTTTTATTCATCTCGTATTTACCAATAGTTCAATGGAAAGAAACGCTGTATATCATGTAACCAACCATGGTTAAAAAATGAACGCACACTCCTATTACCACAATGTGATTACAATTTAGCTATAATGTAACTCTGTTTTTATGTTGTCAACAAAAAAAATATAAAAAAACAATTCCAGATAATATTTTCTTTTTTACCTTTGCGAAGCCATTTTAGCTTGACTTAAATTAGTCAAAAAGAATATATAAAAGCACCTTTAATTAATAAATATTTTCCTAGATTAGCTAACATCAACAAAGGAGAAACGTATATGAGAGATGTAGTAATTGTTGGAGGCATGAGAACACCTGTCGGTTCTTTTGGAGGATCACTCAAGAGCACGTCAGTAGTTACCTTAGGCTCCTTAATATTAAAGGAAACCTTGAAACAACTTGGGCTGAGGCCTTTCGCTTCTGAAGAACTTAAGACCTTTGAGCCAGATGCGCTTAAGGGTTTGGGTGTGATTGAATTAGAAAAAAATACCTATGATTATAATGATTCTCTTCAACCCATAGAAATCGATGAGGTAATCATGGGAAATGTAATAGGGGCGGGTCAAGGGCAAAATGTTGCCAGGCAGGCAACCATACATGCAGGCATCCCTAAGGAGGTAAATGCATTTACCGTGAGCAAGGTCTGCGCATCGGGCATGAAGGCATTGGCGCTGGCTGCACTCTCCATAAGGGCGGGCGAAAAGGATACCATCCTCGCTGGGGGCATGGAAAACATGAGTATGGCTCCCTATGCTCTGAATACCGCGAGGTGGGGTGCACGAATGAACAACACCGATTTGGTTGATCTGATGGTCTTCGACGGCCTGTGGGAGATCTTTTATGGATATCACATGGGATTAACCGCTGAAAATATAGCGGAGAAATATGGTATATCCCGAAGCGAACAGGATGAACTCGGCGCTATGAGTCATGCAAGGGCACGAAAGGCAATAACTGACGGCATCTTCAAGCAGGAAATTGTTCCTGTTCCTATTCCACAGAGAAAGGGTGAGCCAATTATCTTTGACACTGATGAAAGGCCAATGGATACAAGTGTGGAAAAGATGGCAAAATTGCGTCCGGCATTTAAAAAAGATGGCACGGTGACAGCAGGTAATGCCTCTGGTATTAATGATGCGTCTGCTGCGCTTCTTGTAATGTCGGCTGAAAAGGCCAAAGAGTTAGGTCTGAAACCCATAGTGAAAATTAAGGCATATGCATCAGGGGCTATAGACCCTGCTTTTATGGGTCTGGGGCCTATACCTGCTGTGAGAAAGGTTCTAAAAGCGACCGGATTGGAGATAAGCGATTTTGGTGAAATTGAGCTCAATGAGGCCTTCGCCTCTCAGGCCATTGCCTGTATTCGGGAGTTAGGGTTCGATCTTGATAAAACAAACCTTTTGGGAAGTGGTATATCTATAGGCCATCCAATTGGCTGCACTGGTGCCAGAATTATAATAACCCTGATGAATGAGATGGTCAGAAACGATGTTGAGTTAGGTCTTGCTACCTTATGTATAGGTGGAGGCCAGGGTATGGCCATGGCACTCGAAAGGGTGTAATGTTTGTTGTCTTTGTCCGTCGTCCCCGATATATCGGGGTGAACGGTGAACATTTAAAATAAGGGAGCTCACCATGTCGTATGAAACTATTCTTCTTAGCAAAGAAGACACTATTGCTATAATTAAATTTAATCGACCCAAGGTACTTAATGCTATTAATCCAACCGTTGTATCTGAAATGGTAGATGCCCTGAAAAAAATCGATGCAGATACATCCATAAAGGTCCTTATCCTGACAGGAGAGGGAGATAAGGCCTTTGTTGCAGGAGCAGACATAGCCTCGATGAAGGATTACACCCCATTAGAAGGGAAATTTTTCTCACGCCAAGGCCAGGAACTCCTCTTTCAAGTAGAGACCTTATCCATTCCAGTAATTGCCTGTGTCAATGGCTTTGCCCTGGGTGGAGGAACAGAGATATCAATGGCATGCGATTTTATTTATGCTGCTGATTCTGCTATGTTCGGTCAACCAGAGATAAATTTAGGGATTATTCCGGGATTTGGTGGCACCCAGAGGTTATCTCGCCTTGTTGGCAAATCAATGGCCAAAGAGCTTTGCATGACGGGAGCAATGATAAGCGCTCAGGAGGCAAAAGACATTGGCCTTGTAAACAAGGTATTTCCAAAAGAGTCTTTATGGGAAGAGACAATGAAAGTGGCAAAGGTACTGGCTTCAAAGGGTAAGGTTGCTATCCGAGCAGTCAAAGAGTCAATCGAACGAGGATATGATCAGGATCTGAGAACAGGTTGTTACATGGAATCCGATGCATTTGGTATGTGTATGGCAAGTGAGGATGCCAGAGAGGGAATGGGGGCATTCTTAGAAAAAAGAAAATCCGAGTTTAAAGGCGAACTTCTTTAAATACGGGGGAAAAATGGAATTCACATTAAACAAGGAACAGGAATCGATTCAGAAGGCAGCACAAGAATTTGCAAAAGGAGAGTTTGACAAAGAGATAGCCCTTGAACATGAAAGGAACCACACATTTCCTTCAGAGATCTGGAAAAAGGCCTGTGAACTTGGTTTCATGGGGATTCATTATCCAGAAAAATATGGGGGACAGGAGTATGGTGTCTTTGAGAATATCCTTGTTGCGGAAGCATTCTGCCGACAAGATTCAGGAATCGGTGTCGCCCTTAGCTTAGCCGATTTTTCATCTGAAATCATCCTGAGATTTGGAAACGACCAACAGAAAGAAAAATACCTGATTCCTCTCACTAAAGGGGAGGCAATTTCCAGTGGAGGTTTTACTGAGCCAGACCATGGAAGCGATATCACTCTTATGGATACAACTGCAGTAAAAAAAGGAGATGAATACATAATAAACGGGGTAAAAACATTCATTACCAATGGGACCATTAGTGACTTTGCCATTGTTCTCTGCCAGACAGATTTTGATGCAAAGCCCCCCTATCGTGGCCAATCTGTCATTATTGTTGAGAAAGGAACACCCGGATATTCTACTGCAGATGTTGGTGAAAAAATGGGAATAAAGATGACATCAACCGGAGAGCTTTCATTTAATGATGTGAAAGTTCCTGTTGAAAATCTTGTAGGTCAAGAAAACAAGGGATTCTACCATGTGCTTGAATTTTTTGACGAGAGCAGAATAGAAATAGCAGCCCAGGCTCTTGGGATTGCCCAGGGAGCATTTGATCGGGCACTTGCATACTGCAAAGAGCGGACCCAGTTTGGAAAAAAGCTTGCTCAATTTCAGGTCACACAGCACAAGCTCGCAGATATGGCAGCCAAGATAGAATTAGCAAGTCTTATAGTATATAAATCGGCCTGGAATTTCGATCAGGGAAAAATAGATCCAAAATTAACCTCCATCGCAAAGATGTATGCAGCCCGGACAGCAGTTGAAGTAGCTGATGAGGCTATTCAACTATTGGGAGGATACGGCTATATGCTTGAATATGAAGTAGAACGTTTCTATAGAGATGCAAAGATAACAGAGATTTATGAAGGGACAAAAGAGATACAAAAAAATACAATAGCCAGCTCATTATTAGGAAAAATTTAGGTGCTCAAAAGGTTGCGTGCCTCGTTACATGGGGTTCCCTTTGGAAAATAAAATAGGGTGAAATTTTAACTCGCCTAAGGCGGATAAAATTTCTTCTTCTTGAGGATATATATATCCTTCCTTATAATTTTGAGTAAATACTGGAAATTTTAATAGAGGGCTATAATGTTTACAAAAGAAAGCATAGAGAAAATAGATGTAGACGCAAAAAAATGGCAAAAGATTTATAAAGAATCTGCTGCAAAGGCCTCTGAAAGATTAAAGCGATTTTCTACTGTTTCAGACCATCCTGTCCAAAACCTTTATACCCCATTAGACATTAAAGACCTTGATTATTCCAATGATACAGGATTCCCTAATCAATATCCGTTTACCAGGGGTGTTCAACCAACTATGTATAGGGGAAGACTGTGGACTATGAGGATGTTTGCAGGTTTGGGCTCTGCCAAAGATACCAATGAGAGATTTCATCTTCTTGTCAATGAAGGTCAGACAGGCCTATCCACGGCCTTTGATATGCCCACCTTAATGGGTTATGATACTGATTCACCAAAATCCCGAGGAGAGTGTGGCAGATGTGGTGTTGCCATCGATACGTTAAAGGATATGGAAATACTATTCGATGGTCTTCCTATTGACAAAATCACCACCTCTATGACCATAAATCCACCAGCTGCAGTGATGTGGGCAATGTATATTGTAATGGCTGAGAAAAGAGGGATACGCAGGGAAATTATAGGTGGAACCATACAAAATGATATGCTCAAGGAATTCATTGCACAGAAAACATTCATGTGCCCTCCAAAACCCTCTATGAGGCTCATTACCGACACTGTTGAATTTGCTACAAAAGAAATCCCTCGGTGGAATCCTATAAGCATAAGTGGCTATCATATCAGAGAGGCTGGATCTACTGCTGTTCAGGAACTTGCCTTTACTTTAGCCGATGGCATTGCCTATGTAGAGGCTGCCCTCGAAAGAGGCCTTGCTGTTGATTCCTTTGCCCCACGACTCTCATTCTTCTTTAACTCACACCTTGACTTTTTTGAAGAGATTGCAAAATATAGGGCAGCCAGAAGGATGTGGGCAAAAATCATGTCTGAGAGGTTTAAGGCAAAAGATCAGCGCTCAATGTGGCTCAGATTTCACACACAAACTGCTGGTTGTTCTCTTACTGCCCAACAGCCATATAACAATGTGATCAGAACTGCTCTAGAGGCCCTTGCTGCTGTGCTTGGTGGAACACAATCACTCCATACCAATTCTCTGGACGAGGTTCTGGCATTGCCCACTGAAGAGGCGGCCACTATTGCCCTTCGCACCCAGCAAATAATTGCTGAAGAATCAGGAGTAGCAAACACCATTGATCCCCTGGGGGGATCCTTTTATGTTGAACGCCTGACAAGAGATATGGAAGAAGAGGCCTTTGAGTATATCAAAAAGATTGATGACATGGGAGGAATGGTTGCGGCAATAGAGAGAAACTATCCCCAATTAGAGATAGCAGACGCTGCCTATAAGTATCAGAAACAGATAGACAGCAAAGAAAAGACAGTAGTCGGGGTAAACAAATATATAATAGAAGAAGAGCTTCCTGTAGAAACCCTTCAAATAGAAGCAGGTTTAGAAGAAAAACAGATTCAATGGACAAATCAAGTGAAGGATACGAGGGACAATAAAAAGGTAAACAATGCATTAGAGAAATTAGGCGAATCTGCGCAAAGTGATGATAATCTCATGAATCCAATTATCGATGCAGTAAAAGCATATGCCACTGAGCAAGAGATTTGCGATGTGTTCCGGGAAGTTTTTGGAGTATACCGAGATCCCGGTGTTTATTAAAGAAAGTGCCTAAAGTGAACTAAAGTTAAAAGTGAACTAAAGTTATGGATATAGCTATTTGCAATTGAGAATTTTGGAATTGAGGAATTGCGAATCAACTACTCAACTAATTCACTTTAGCTTACTTTAGGCACTTTAGGCACTTTAAACTTCAGATAGTAGGAATATCACATGATTAAAAAAAGGAAAATTAGGATTTTAGTAGCAAAACCAGGCCTGGATGGTCATGATAGAGGTGCCAGAATTATTGCCAGGGCATACAGGGATGCCGGTTTTGAGGTGGTTTACTCTGGGCTCCATCAAACCCCTGAAGAGGTAGTGCGGGCTGCGATCCAAGAAGATGTGGATATGATAGGATTATCTTCGCTAGCAGGTGCCCACATGTATCTCTTTCCACGAGTGGTAGAGTTATTACAAGAGAATGGTGCAGATGACATTGTGGTGTGCGGTGGTGGCATATTTCCAGAAGATGATATTTCTAAACTAAAAAAGGCAGGAATTAAGGAGTTATTTACCCCGGGAACGCCCTTAGATGAGGTTGTGGAATGGGTTGAGGAAAATGTCAATCCAAGGGGTTCGTAATATGGTTCAACAGTCAAATAATTATTGAGTATAGTTTTTCTCCTCAATAAATTAATAGCATACCGATGGAACGACAATGAAAATAGCTGAAAAAATTATATCTGGGGATATCAGATCTGTTGCCAGGCTCATCAGGGATATTGATGATAATGTCCCTGGGGCCAGAGAAGTCCTTAAAGATCTTTATCCATCTACTGGGAAGGCATATGTAATTGGTATAACTGGTTCACCTGGTGTAGGGAAATCTACATTAGTAGATCAGATGGTAACGCACCTTCGCAGCGCTGGAAAGACTGTTGGTGTTCTTGCAGTAGATCCAACCAGCCCTTTCACCGGTGGCGCCATATTGGGTGACAGGGTCAGGATGCAGCGTCACAGCATGGATGAAGGTGTGTTTATACGTTCAATGGCAACCAGAGGCTACTTCGGGGGCATTACGCAATCGACACGAAGCGCTATTGATGTCCTGGATGCCATGGGAAAGGACTGTATTATAGTTGAAACAGTTGGTGTCGGACAGGATGAAGTAGATATTGTTCAGAGCGCACATACGACTATTATCGTGCTCGTCCCCGGGATGGGCGATGATGTGCAGGCCCTTAAGGCGGGCATCTTAGAGATAGGGAATATTTTTGTAGTAAACAAGGATGACAGAGAAGGAGCAGACAGGACAGTAAGCGATATTCGGTTGATGATCGAGATGGATGAAAAAAGATATAAAGATGGGTGGAAACCGCCAATTCTCACTGCCCAGGCGGTATTTGATAAAGGGGTGAAGGAAATCCTGGACGAAATCGACAAACATCGCAACCATTTGAAATCTTCTGCACAAATACAATCCATGCGTAAGTATGAAAAAGCCCGAAATGACCTTTCCGAGATGATAAAGGATAAAATCATTCATGATGTTTTCAATGAAATCATCAATTCAGGTGAGTTTGAAACCACCCTTCAATCAATTGTAAAAGGTGAGGTCGATCCCTACACCGCTTGTGATGCTATTGTTTTAAAGAAACTAAAAACAGGTACTCCATAATGGAAAACCCTGTTCCCTGGTGGGCTACCCAGATTATCTTGCTCGCTCTCGCTATTTTTTTTATCATTTTTGGTATAGATCTGCTTTATACCGCATATCAGCTTAATGAACCGTTCTCATTTATTATGACTTTCTTTGCCTCGAATTTTATTATCCTTATCAGTGCAACTCTTCTTTTTAGTTTTGTGTGGAAGGTAGTGAGCTATATAAAGAAAACAAAGGAAAAGGAAGGGTAAGATCCGTTATACGTAAACGATTATAAGAGGATATCATGGCAAATGCAAAAAAAGAAAAGCCTATGGGGAAACGATTAAAAGATATAAGGACTGATAAAGGACTGAGTCTTGATTATGTAGCTAACGAGACAGGTTTCTCTATCGATTATATATCCCGTATAGAGGAAGGGTCCATTATTCCTCCGGTTGCTACTATTCTTAGACTTTCAAGGGCCTTAGAAATAGACAGTGGTGTTCTCTTGAAAAAAGATAGGGATGAAGCCGACAAAAAGAGAGTAGAGGGGTTTAGAGAGAGGACAGAGGATTACACCTACCAAACATTAACACCAGATGCTATTCACAAACATCTCAAGGCCTTCAAAGTTTTTATAGATCCTGTTTCCGATCATAAAGGGGTAAGTTATCAGCATGAAGGAGAAGAGTTTATCTATGTGCTGAAAGGTACAATAGAGGTAACTGTTGGAGATAATAAAACCGTGTTACATCCTGAAGATTCATTACATTTTAATTCATCCATCGTTCATAAGCTCAGAAATATAAGCTCTGAAAAAGCAGAAATGATGGTGGTGCTCTATACACCATAAATACATGGAGATAAAATGTCCTACCAGCTAAATGAAGAACAGAAGATGATCCAGGCTATGGTCAAGGGTTTTGCTCGGGAGAGCATCCTTCCTACTGCTGCTGAGAGGGATAAAACAAAAGAATTTCCCAAAGATATTATTAAACAAATGGGCGAACTTGGGCTTATGGGAATGAGTGTTCCACCTGAATACAATGGAGCAGGCGTCGATACAATAAGCTATAGTTTAGCCCTTCAGGAAATTGGTTATGCTTGTGCCTCTACAGCCGTTATCATGTCTGTTCATAACAGTGTGTCCTGTGGTCCTA
>CAZBBQ010000029.1:9589-11774 GCA_964489745.1 uncultured Desulfobacteraceae bacterium | reverse complement strand
GCCAACAGAAATAATCGAAACTGGAATGCCGACACACTTCTCAATCCTTTTTACATAGGCCTGAGCATTGTCTGGGAGGTCCTCAAAGGTCCTCGCCCCAGAGAGATCTTCCTGCCATCCATCCATCGCATCATACACAGGGATACATTTGTCAAGGATAGAGAGTTGAGCCGGGATATTCTCAAGCCTCTTTCCCTTATACTCATATGCAACACATAGATTAACCTGATCCAAACCTGTTAATATATCAAGCTTTGTTATTGCCAGGTGGGTCAACCCGTTTATACGAGCTGAATACCTGACTACAAGCATATCCAGCCAGCCACACCTGCGTGGCCTGCCAGTTGTGGCACCAAATTCTTGCCCTTTTTCTTGAAGATACTTACCGGTCTCATCAATGAGCTCACTCACAAATGGACCAGCGCCAACGCGCGTTGTGTATGCCTTTACAATCCCGACAATGCTGTCCAATCTCTTCGGCCCTATGCCTGCTCCTATGCAAGCATTTGCTGCTACAGGATTGGAAGAAGTGACATAAGGATATGTGCCGTGGTCAATATCTAATTGTGTTCCTTGGGCTCCTTCAAAAAGGATGTTTTCATTTCTTCTCATTGTCTCATCTAGTTCAGTAGAGACATCAACAATAAATGGGGAAAGTTCTTGGGCCATGGAAAGGTATCTCTCTGCGATAGGCTGATATTCCAGGGGTTCGCTTTTAAAAAAATGAGTGAGATAAAAATTTTTCTCTTTTAAGTTTACCTTAATTTTCTCCTTTAATATATCCGGATCTGTTAAATCAATGATCCGTATGCCCACCCTGGCCACCTTATCCTCATAGCATGGGCCTATGCCTCTCCCCGTAGTCCCAATCTTGGAGGCACCTTTTGCCTTTTCACGGGCTATATCAATGGCCTTATGGTAAGGCATAATCAGGTGTGCCCTCTCGCTTACACCTAATCTGTTGGGAGTAATAGCTATTCCTTTATCAAAGAGTCCTTGTATCTCCTCTAAAAAAACCTCGGGGTCAACTACTACTCCATTGCCAATAAGGCATCTCGTATTTGGATAAAGAATCCCCGAAGGTATAACATGGAAAATAGATTTCTTACCATCCACCACAAGCGTGTGTCCGGCGTTATTGCCCCCTTGAAATCTGACTACCTTATTTACCTGAGCGCTGAGAAGATCAACTACCTTTCCTTTTCCTTCATCACCCCACTGTGTGCCAACAACAACGACATTAGACATATCTTTATACCTCAATAAAAGAACTTTTTTGGTTGCCTTTTTCAGGCGAAGATAGATCCATCACCGCTATGAATCCCTCTGCCTCATAAAATCCTTTATGTTTACAATCTTTGGTGTATCTTTTTTCCGCAGTTTCCCGCTCCTGATTTTTTTAATCTTCTCTATATATTCCTGTAATTCTGAATTATTTTCCAAGATTTCCCCAATTTGATTCTCAAATTCCTTTAAAGAACTCTCAAGTTCATCCATATCAATAGAAAAGGCAAAGAAAGAGGCCAGAAGCGTAACGATCCTCATTACTACCTTAAAGTTTGTACCTCTCAAGTATAATGGTGAGCGGCCCCAAAGCCCAATAAATGGGTAGCTTTCTTTTTCTGCCTTCTGCATAATAAGTGCGTGTATCCCGGAGGGGCCCTCGTATTCAATGAGAGGAATGTCTTTATCAACAAAAACATCTTTCCAGTCCCCAAAAGGATACACTCCAGAGACTATGGCCTCAGTATGCAGGACATCATCATACATCCCCCCAAGGCTGACAATAAGAGAAACGCCCCATTGTTTGCATAAATGAAACAGGACCTGGGTAAACATAGACCATCTATAGTCTGGCTCCTGTGCCTTTAAGAGGATAAGATCATTTGTTCCTTCCTTGTTAGGCCAAAAATAAAAAGATATCTTTTTGTGAACCACACTATAAAGCCTCCCTTTCTTTATAGTAACAACTGGTCTGTTTTGGGTAAACTGGTAAAAATAGTCCGAATCCATCTCAGCTATCAATGTAGCCTTCTTTTTTTCAATAATATACTCTATCGACTTCAGGGCAACATTGCCAGCATTTGACCAGTCTCCAAATCCAACAATAAGCACGGGATCATGCAGTTGAGGCATTTGATAAAATGTAACAATATCTTCGGTCATGATGTAATGTTCTCCTAAT